>JAKAFQ010000006.1 GCA_021817875.1 Pseudomonadota bacterium | reverse complement strand
GGATGCGCGAGTGCTGCAGGGCGTGCTGCGCATTCTGCGAAACCACTTGAGCATCCTTGACTACGGCGAGCGCGACACGCTGACCGGCCTGCTCAATCGGCGCAACTTCGAGACGTCGTTCGCGAAGCGGCGCACGCCGTTGCGTCGCGGAACGGATCCGCAGGACGGGACGCGGACCAATTGGGTCGGAATTATCGACGTCGACCGTTTCAAAGGCGTCAACGACACGTTCGGACACCTCTTCGGCGACGAGGTGCTGCTGCTCGTTGCCCGCATGCTGCAGGGCAGCTTTCGCCATACGGAGGCGCTGTACCGTTTCGGTGGCGAGGAGTTTCTCGTCATTCTGGACGGCGCGGATGAATCGGGCGCGATGATCGCCTTCGAGCGGTTCCGCAGCACCGTCGCCACCCATCGCTTTCCGCAAATCGGACAGGTTACGGTGAGCATCGGAATTACGCGCATCGAACCAGATGATATTCCCGCGACTGCGATCGACCGCGCCGACTCGGCGCTCTACTACGCAAAGCAGAACGGCCGCAACCGCACGCTCGCGCATGAGGCGCTGCTGCGCGAAGGCTTGCTGGTGAAGAAGCAGGACCAGAGCAGCGAGGTGGAGCTTTTCTAGCCAGTGCGGATTACTGCATTGCGGGCGATGTGGACGCCTCTGCCGATATGACGGCATTAAGATAATGCGTTGATTTCAAAGAAAAACGGACCATCACTCGGCGCACGAAAAGGACGAGAATCCGAAGACCAGCGAGATCGAAGGCGAGCAGCTCGAGGTCGAATCCGTCCGCTCAAACATCGCCCCGAGCGCATCGGGCAGGTGCAGTTCCCCGCATTCCTGCACCGGACTGGCCATTTCGCGCCGAGTTCGGAGGTGGTTTGCCAACACGTTCGAGATCGCTCGTATGGTCTTCGGAAAGTCCGGAAAAGAGCGCAATGTCTCTCTGATCTCGCGAAATTCCGGCTCGGCGAGCACATAGCGACCCGCTGACCAACCCCCGGTTTCCGCAAGAGACTTTCCAGGCACGGCAATTGCTTGTTCCCTGTTGGGCGCAACGGCGCGCCCCATCGTCCGAATCGCGTTCGGATGGTCCTGCGTCCAGCGCGGAGCGCAGCAGTTTCTCTTGCTCGGATTCGACGCCCGGTTTCTTGCCCGGTAGGCCTTCGGATCGGCAAACCCCCCATTTCGCCCCGTCGTGAGTAAGAGCGCGCGTTGAGATCGTCCTGATTGCGCTTCATCGCTTCACGATCCGCTCATACGCGACGAGGCGCTACGTGCAACGACTCGACCGATAGGAAACTTCAATGCACCATCCACGCGGTACCCGTTCCGCCCTGGCCGTGCCAATCGCCGTGGCGCTTGCCGTGACCGGCGCAGGCCTTTTCGGTGACGCCAACGCCGACGATGCCACGACCGTCGGCTATCCCGCGAATCTGAGCAGCACCACCGGGATCACGAATGTCGAATTGCGGCCGCGATACGAAACCGTCCAGCAGCAGGGCACGGAAGAGGCGAAGGCGGCGACGGTTCGCGCGATGGCGGGCTACACGACACCGCAGGCGGACGGCTTCGGCGCCACGCTCGAACTGATCGGCGTAGGCGCTTTGAATACTGCCGACTACAACGTTCCGGTTGAACCGCTGCCCGCCGGCAGCACCCCCGCGCGCGCAACCATTCCCGATCCCGAAGCGTTCAACGCCAACCAGGCGTACGTTTCCTACGATGGAATTCCCGCCACCCGCATACTGGCCGGCCGGCAACTCGTCGAGCTCGACGACCAGCGCTTCGTCGGCAACGTCGATTTTCGGCAGGACATGCAGACCTTCGACGGACTGAGCGTGGTCAACCGCGGCATTCCGGACCTCAGCGTGATAGGCATGTATCTCTTCGGGGCCAAGGACGTGCTCAACGACGAGGTCCGCATGAAAACCTTCCTTGCCGAAGCAAACTGGACCCGGTACGAAGCGGCGCAGGTCGACGCGTTCGGCTACTGGTATGGGAACCGCGAAAACGCCTTCGAGGAAGCGACGACCGGCAACGCCGCAATCATTCCCGGCGCCGCACTGTGCGGTGCCGGACCGAACAGTGCCAACAGTCTTGTGAATCCCCAAGCATGCAACAGCGTCACGTTGGGCGCCCGCATGCATGGACAAATCCCTGTCTTCGGTGCTTGGCAGGCGAGTTACGCGGCGGAGTACGCGCACCAGAACGCCTGGGACGGTGGCTACAGCGGCGTCGGAAATGATTTCGACCATCTCACCGGAACGTTGCACCGGGAAGATGCGTACTTCTCCGTAGATGCCATGCGGATGGGCGCAAATGCCAACGGCACCTATGGATTCCAGACGCCGATGGCGACCAAACACGCGTTCAATGGCTGGGCGGAAATGTTCCTGACCACCCCAAAGGAAGGTTTGCGCAGCGATTACGCGACGATCGGCGACAAGAAGTTTTGGGGATTCGACATGTCCGTCCGGTACTACCGGTTTACGACTGATTTCCAGGGTACGGCGCTCGGACATGAGTGGGACTGGTCCATCGGTCGCGCCTTGACCCGCAATGTGATGTTCGTCGTGCAAGTGGCGAAATTCTCCGTTGATGCCGCGGGCGCCGCATCCTATGCGGATCTGCAGGCAGGAAAACCCACCGGACTGGAGAACACCACGGCCATGTGGGGCACGTTGACGGCGGCGTTTTGATAGTCATGGAACACCGCCGTGCCGGTGCCAATCCCTGGATAGGAGAGCAAACGATGTCCCCTCTGGCGGATCGCTATGGTCGTCTGTTTCCATACCTGCGCTTGTCGGTCATCGCCGCGTGCAACTTCCGTTGCACGTATTGCCTGCCTCATGGGACCCGCCGCGACGCTCATGCGGCGAGCCCGCTGTCGCTCGGCGAGATCGCAAGACTGTTGCACGGGTTCGCGCAACTGGGCATGCACAAACTGCGCATCACCGGTGGCGAGCCGAGCGTGCGCCGCGACCTGACGGCAATCCTGTGCGTCGCGTCGGCCATACCGGGTCTGCGCACGTTGGCGATGAGCACCAACGGTACGCTGTTGACGCGCCGTCTCGCCGCATGGATGGATGCCGGGCTGAACGCCATCAATGTGAGCGTGGACAGTCTGAACCGGACGACGTTCGCGCGAATCACCGGCCACGACGGCCTTGACGAGATTCTTCGCGGCATCGACATGGCGATCGCTGCGGGCATGCCTTCGGTCAAGATCAATACGTTGATGCTTCGCGGCGTAAACGACGGCGAGTTGCCTGCCTGGTTCGAATACCTGCGCGATCGTCCCGTCGCCGTGCGGTTCATCGAGTTGATGCAAACCGGCGACAACCTGGCATTCTTCCGCGACCGCCATACGCGCGCCGACAAGCTCGAAGCGCTGCTGCGCAGTGCCGGCTGGCGACCGGTAGCCCGCGCCGCCGATGCCGGTCCCGCGATCGAGTACCGGCATGACGATTATGCCGGCCGCGTCGGAATCATCGCACCGTATTCGACCGGCTTTTGCGACGGGTGCAACCGTTTGCGCGTCACCGCCGTCGGCGACCTGCGCCTCTGCCTGTTCGGGGAATTCGGCGTAGCTCTGCGCCCGTGGCTACGGGCCGACGATCAGGTCGCCGAGTTGGTTCAAGTCATCCGCGAACAGGTCGACCGCAAGGAACGAAGCCATTTTCTGCGCGACGGGCGCACCGGCATCACGCCGCATCTCGCATCCACAGGAGGGTGACCCATGTTCGCGCAAACCGCTCGCAGTCGTTTTCACATGGCCGACGTGCGCCGCAAGAGAATCACCGCGCGGCGCGCCGTTGCCGTGGGCGAGTTGTATGCGGGCGCCGCATTTTTTCCCATTGTCGAGCGGAATCTGCCCAAAGGCGACGCCATGGCGATGGCCGAGGTCGCGGGGCTGCAGGCCGCAAAGAATGCGGCGCAGCTTCTTCCCTTGTGCCATCCGCTCCCGCTGGAGTCGATCGAAGTTCGCTGCGAGCCGGTGCCGGATCGTTGTGCCGTCCGCGTCTATTGCGCTGCGGCGGCCTCGGCGCGCACCGGCGTGGAGATGGAAGCCTTGGCCGGAGTCACCGCCGCCTTGTTGACGCTATACGACCTCGCCAAACCGGTGGAGCCTGCGTTGTCGCTGGGAGAAATCCGCTTGCTGTTCAAAGAGGGCGGCAAGAGCGGCCTCTGGCTGCATCCGGCGGGAATGAGCGAGGACGAACGGGCGGTTTACCGACCGAAAGCGCCGGACCGCCTGGACAACGTGCCGGCCGCGGTGATCACGCTGAGCGACCGGGCAAGCCGCGGGACCTACGCGGACGAATCCGGCCCCTTGCTGGTGGAGCGGTTGCGCGCCATCGGCGCGCAAGTAGATTCGGCCGAGGTGCGGCCGGACGAACCGGAACCGCTCGCCGCACGCTTGCGCGACTTGGCCGCGAGCGGCGTTCGCTTGGTGTTGTGCACGGGGGGCACGGGGTTGGGGCCTCGAGACCGCACGCCCGAAGCGCTGAAGCTCGCTGCCGATCGGTTCGTCGGCGGAATCGGCGAGATGTTTCGCATGGAAAGCAGCCAGCACACGCATAAGGCTTGGCTGAGCCGGGCCGACGCGGCCATCGTCGATCGCACCTTGGTCGTCGCTTTGCCCGGCAGTCCCAAAGCCGTCGCGGAAGGGATGGATATCCTGGAGCCGATTCTCGCTCACGCCCTCGCCATGCTGGCAGGAGACGATCACCGATGAGCGCCGCCTTGCTCGCGCCCGATGATGCGTTGCGCACGATCCTCGACGCGTGTCTGCCTCTTCCCGCGAGCGACTGTCCGCTCGCCGCGAGTGTCGGTCGGGTGCTGGCGGCACCGGTTATCAGCAGGGTTTCGCTGCCGCCGTTCGACAATGCCGCCATGGACGGGTTCGCGCTCGGCGGACCGACAACCCTCTTCGCGGCGGGCGCGGAAATTCCGATCGAGGGCAGGCAAGCGGCCGGCGACGGCCCGTCGCGCGCGCAACGCGGCGCGTGGGAAATCATGACGGGCGCGCGTTTGCCGGATGGTCTCGACCGCGTGGTTCCGATCGAACGGACCGAACTGCTGGATATGCCGCCGCGCGTGCGCCTGCTGGCCGGCGTGGCTGCCGGAGAGAACGTGCGCAGCGCCGGTTCGGACGTGCATCCCGGCGAAACCGTGCTTGATGCGGCCACGGTGCTGGCCCCTCGGCACCTCATGGTCTTGGCGGCGTTGGGGATTGCACGGATCCCAGTCGTCGATCCCCCGCGCGTTGCGGTCCTGTGTACCGGGCGGGAACTGATCGACGACCCCGCGCAGACGCTGGCCCCTGGGCAGATCCGCAACGCCAACGGTCCGTTCCTTGCGGCGTGCATCGCGCCCGCCGGCGCCGAATTGGCATCCGCGCAAACCGTGACGGACGACCCCGAGGCATTTTCCGCCGCGCTGCGGGGCGCGCAGGAATCGGGAGCGCAGATCGTCGTCTCCACCGGCGCGGTGTCGATGGGCCGATACGACTTCGTGCCCGGAACGCTGGAGCGGATCGGCGCCCGCATCGCGTTCCATAAGATCGCGATCCGTCCCGGCAAACCGCTGCTCTTCGCTCGTCTTCGCGACGGTGCGCTGTTTTTCGGGCTTCCGGGGAACCCGATGGCGGTCGCCGTGGGTTGGCGTTTCTTCGTCGAGCCGGCGCTGCGTGCGATGCTGGGCTTGCCGCGCGAGCGGCCCCGCCGCTTGCCGCTGCACGCAACGTTCCGGAAGAAGGCGCCTTTGCGCTTCCACCTGAAGTCCCGCGTGCGGCCGGATGGCGGAGGCCGGCTCGCGGTGGACATATTGCCGGGACAGGAGTCGTACCGCATCCGGTCTCTTGCACAGGCCGATGCCTGGACCGTCGTCCCCGCCGAAGTGGATTGCTCGCCGGCCGGCACCCTGGTCGACGTGTACGGCATGAGTCACCTCGAAGATTCCATCGCGTAGGAGAATGCGCCATGAAAATTCGGATCACCCTGTTCGGTGCGTTGCGCGACGTCGACCCCAGGGGATACGTGGAATTGGAAGTGCCGCAGGCAAGCACCGTTTCGACGGTGCGCGAGCGACTGCAGGCGCATGTGCGGGCGCACGCCCCAGCAGTCGGCGACCAGCTGGTCCGGGCGAGCGCCTTCGCCAACGCGAACGAGATCCTGTACGACCACCGGGCCGTGCCCGACGATGGCGAGCTTGCGCTGTTGCCACCGGTGAGCGGCGGTTGACCATGTCCGATCTGCACACATCCGTTGTCGGAATCGATCGGGCCCAACTCGATCCCATCGCGGCGATCGAGTTCGTGACGGATCCGCGCTTCGGCGGCATTGCGACATTTCTTGGCCGCGTGCGCGCACAAAGTCATGGGCGCACGGTCACCGGGGTGACCTACGAGATCTTCGAACCGCTGGCGCTGCGCGTCTTCCGGGGAATCGGCGAGCGAGTGCGCGACGAAGTCCGATCGCCGATGAAGCTGTACATCGCGCACGCCGCGGGAGACCTGCGAATCGGCGACTTCGCGGTGGCTATCGCCGCCGGAACGCCGCACCGCGACGAGGCGTTTCGCGCCTGCCGGCTGGCGATCGAGGCGGTCAAGCACGAGGCGCCGATCTGGAAGAGGGAACACTACGTCGACGGCCATAGCGAGTGGAGCGAGGGATGTTCGCTGTGCGGGGGACATGGATAGCATCGGCATCGTGCTTGCGGGCGGCCGCTCCACCCGCATGGGCCGCGACAAGGCCTTGCTGCCGTGGCAAGGACGGCCGCTGATCGAGCGCCAGATCGCGGTGCTGCGGGCAGCCGGCGCGGGGGCTGTCCGCGTCAGCGGGAATCGGCCCGCCTACGACGGCATTCCCGATGCGATTCCGGGGTCCGGGCCTCTTTCCGGCCTTGCGGTCGTCGCCGCGCGCTGCCCCGATGCCGACCTGCTGGTGATCCCGGTGGACATGCCGCGCTTGTCGGCACCGCTGCTGCAACGCCTGCGCGCGGATACGCGCAGCGTCGGATGCTTGCGGTACGCGGAACACGTATTGCCCATGCGCTTGCGCTGGGACGCGCGCTGCCGCGCGATATTGGATGCGTTGACGCGCGCCGCAGATCCACGTCTGCGGTCCCTGCGCGCACTGCAACAGCGCATCGGGTTCGACGAACTGGACTTGAGTGCGGACGACGCCATGGAACTGATCGATTGCAACACGGAAGAAGTCTGGCGGAAGGCGAACTGTTGATACACCGTCGAAACCGCTGCCGACACCGCGGTTGACATCTCGATCAATGACATATTACGCGGCAGCGATGCTCCGCCGCACGAGACGTTGCAGTTCCGGCACGCAGGAACCGCAGTTCGTTCCACAGCGCAGCGTGCCTTGCAAGGCTGCCAGACGTTCTTCGGCCGTGCCGCCGGTTTGCGCGAGCGTCTCGCGGATGCTCGATTCGGAGACGTCGAAACACGAGCACACCTGCCGGCTGCGCGATGCGACCGCACCTGGAGCGGCCGCCCCCGGTTGGAGCAACTGCGCGCCGAGTCCGCGCACCGGCGTTTGCTGCAGAAGCCATTCGCGCATCCACGGTTCGGAATCCGTATCTCCGCACAACAGGAATCCTTGCATGCGGTCCTCGCACACGCGCACCGTCCTGGTTCGTCCCCGGCGCGGATCGGTGTAGCGCAATACGTCGACCGCATCGAGTTCAAGGAAACGTTCGATGCTCGCCAGGGTGCTTGCCTTCGCCGGCTGCGATGCGGCGGCCCGGAACAATACGCCGGTGCGTTCGGTCCCGAACGGCACGCACGCCGCGAACGGAAATTCGCGCATCGAAGCGCGCAAATGCTGCTGTACCTGCAGCGCCCGCTCTTGCGGCAGGCAGGCCATCGCGAGAAGACGCCAGGGCAGATCGGCGCGTTCGATGGCGACCGCCGCATGTTTGAGTTCGGGCTGCTTGCTGCGCGGGCAGAATTGGCGCAGCGTGAGCGTGTTCACCCCCTCCGCTCCGCCGAGAAATTCCTCGCCCCAGTGCATCGCCAGAAACGTGTGGGTAGGGGAGAGCTGCTCGCTGGCGCGGGCTTGGACCAGGAGGTCGCCGCGGCGCGATCGAACGCGAACCAAGTCGCCTTCGGCGATGCCCAGACGTTCCATGTCCCCGGCATGCATCTCGATCGCCGGCTCGGGGACGTGGCCGAACAGTTGCGGGATCGTTCCTGTGCGGCTCATTCCGTGCCATTGGTCGCGCAGTCGCCCTGTGAGCAACGAAAACGGGTATCGCGCGTCGCGCGATTCCGCCGAAGGGTGGTACCCAACGTCGGCAAACGCCGCCCGGCCGTCCGGCGTGGGAAAGATGCCGTCGGCGTACAGCCGAGCGTTTCCCGCCACGGACCCTTCGGGGAACGGCCATTGCTGAGGCCCGTGCGTCTCCAGGAAGCGGTAGCTCAGGCCGGTGATATCCAGATCGCGGCCGCGCGTGCTTTCGCGATGCTCGTTCCAGATCGCCTCCGGCGTTTCATATGGAAACAACGTGGGTTTGCCGGGGCGCAGCCGCGCTTCCAGCCGATGCGCCAAGTCCACGCCGATGCGCCAATCGGCGCGTGCCTTGCCCGGGGCGGACACCGCCGCCCGCACGCGCGAGATGCGCCGCTCGGAGTTCGTGACCGTTCCCTCCTTCTCTCCCCACGTCGTTGCAGGCAGCAGGAGGTCCGCGTAGCGCGCGGTGGCGGTGGCGGCAAACGCCTCCTGCAGCACCACGAACTCGGCGCGCTCCAGCGCGCGGCGCACGAGTTTCTGTTCGGGAAGGGATTGCGCCGGGTTGGTGCAGGCGATCCACAGCGCTTTGATATCGCCTGCGGCGGCCGCCTCGAACATCTCGATGGCGGTGAGCCCCGCCTGCGACGGAACCGAGTCGACTCCCCAGATGCGTGCGATCTCTGCACGGTCGGCGGCATTGTGTAAGTCCCGGTGCGCGCTCGCCAGGTTGGCCATCGCTCCGACCTCGCGGCCGCCCATCGCGTTCGGTTGCCCGGTCAGCGAAAGCGGCCCGGCGCCGGGTTTGCCGATTTGCCCGGTCGCCAAGTGCAGGTTGATCAGCGCCGCGTTTTTTGCGGTTCCGTCGGCGCTTTGGTTCAATCCCTGGCAGTACAAGGAGAGCGTCGGACCCTGCCCGAACCAGTGCGCCGCGCGCACGAGATCCGCTTCCGGAATGCCGCACACTTGCGCGGCGTCGCGCGGCGGAAATTCGCGCACGCGCGCCTTGAGTGGTTCGAAGCCGGTCGTACATCGCGCGATGAACGCCGAGTCGGTCAACCCCTCCCACAACAGCGCGTGGAGCATTCCGTGGAAAAGCGCCACATCGGTTCCCGGCGCGAGCGGCAGGAAAAGGTCCGCGATTTCCGCGGTATCCGTGCGCCGCGGATCGGCCACGATGATGCGCAGCCGGGGGTTGGCGCGTTTGGCATCCTCGATGCGGCGAAAGAGCACCGGATGGGCGAATGCGGTGTTTGCGCCGACGACAAACAAGGTCGATGCCTTCGCGATGTCGTCATAACACGCGGGCGGCGCATCCGCGCCGAGCGTGCGCTTGTAACCGGCCACCGCGCTGCTCATGCACAGACGGGAGTTGCTGTCGATGTTGTTGGTTTGCAGCAGTCCCTTGGCGAGCTTGTTGAAGACGTAGTAATCCTCGGTCAGGAACTGGCCGGAAACGTAAAATCCGACTGCATCGGAACCATGCTGCCGTACGGTCTCGGCGAAGCCGTCCGCTGCCAGATCCAGCGCCTCGCCCCAACCGAGCGGCTCCGGCGCCGATCCCCGATCCGCGCGGCGCATCGGTTGCAGCAGGCGCGCCTGCGCCGTGACGGATTCGGTTGCGCTTTTGTGCAGGCTGTTGCCCTTGGAGCAGAGCCTGCCGAAATTGGCCGGATGTGCGGCATCGCCGTGCACGCCGGTGATGCGGCCGTCCACCGACTCGATGAGGACCCCGCAGCCGACGCCGCAGTAACAGCACGTGGACGGCGTGGTCCGCAACAGCGGGGCCTGCACAGACGAGTCTTCGTCAGAGCGCAAGCGCATCGATCTGGGCGAGATTCAGGTACACCACACCGGACTCGATCCGCACGTCGATCCGCGCTGCGCACCCTTCATCCGGCGCGGCAGCGCGGCCGTCTTCCAGTCCGATCGTCCAGTTGTGCAGAGGACATGCCACGCTGCGCGCAAAGACGATTCCTTGCGACAGCGGGCCGCCCTTGTGGGGGCATCGGTCGAGCAGCGCGAAGATCGCATCGTCGTCCGCGCGGAAGACCGCCACGGGTGCGCGCCCTTCGCGCTCCACGCGGCGGGCGCCCAGTTTCGGGATGTCGTCCAGCCGGCAAACCGCCGCCCACCGGTCCGTAGCCGCGTCGCGATTCATATGGTTAGCCCTTCGAATTGCCGCAAATCCACCCCGGCGCGCGCCGGCTCGTTCCACGGATCCGGTTCCTCTTCGAGCGCAAACTGCAAGCGCGTCCACAGCGCTTTGCGCCCCGTCGCATCGTCGACGATGCGCTTGCGCACCGTTTCGATGCCGACACGAGCGACAAAGTGCACCGTGCGCTCCAGGTACCAACCCTCTTCGCGGTAGAGTTGCAGGAAGGCGCCGGCGTATTCCAGCACCTCCTCGTGCGTCGGCAGCTTGGCGAGGAACTGCGCGACCTCGGTCTTGATTCCGCCGTTGCCCGCGATGTAGATCTCCCATCCGGAATCGACGCCGATGACTCCGACGTCCTTGATTCCGGCCTCGGCGCAGTTGCGCGGGCAACCGCTGACGGCAAGCTTGACCTTGTGGGGGGCGTACATGCGCCAGAGCGCCCGTTCCAGTTCCTTGCCCATGCGCGTCGAATCCTGCGTGCCGAAACGGCACCACTCGGAGCCGACGCAGGTCTTCACCGTGCGCAACGCCTTGGCGTAGGCATGACCCGAGGGCATTCCGAGGTCCGCCCAGACCTGCGGGAGATCGGCCTTTTTTACGCCGAGCAAATCGATGCGCTGCCCACCGGTGACCTTGACGGTGGGGATCTTGTATTTATCGACCACGTCGGCGATGCGGCGCAACTCCCGCGCCGAGGTTTCGCCGCCCCACATGCGCGGCACGACGGAAAACGTACCATCCCTCTGAATGTTGCCGTGCGCGCGCTCGTTGATGAAGCGCGATTGCGGATCGTCGACCGCCTCGCGTGGCCAGGTGCTCAACAGGTAGTAGTTGATCGCCGGCCGGCAGCTCGCGCAGCCTGTCGGGTTGCGCCATTCCAACACCTCGAACACCCGCGCGATGCTGAGCAGGCGGCTGCCGTCGGGCAGCGGCCTGCGGATCGCGCGGCGCACCTCTTCATGGCTGTAGTCGGTACAGCCACACATCGCCTTTTTCGCCGGCGCGGCGGAGTAGTCGCCCCCCGCCGTGGACATCAGGATCTGCTCCACCAAACCCGTGCAGGATCCGCAGCTTGCACTCGCCTTGGTATGACGCCGCACCTCTTCGAGCGTGAACAGCCCATTTTCCTTGATCGCGCGGCAGATCGCGCCTTTGGTCACGCCGTTGCATCCGCAAACCTCATCGGCATCGGCCATCGCATGCGCGCGGCTCTGTCCCTCGTGGCCCGCGTCGCCCACCCGGCGCTGCCCGAACATCAGGGTATCGCGGATGTCGGCAATCTTGCGCCCGTCCCGGAGCAGCGAGAAATACCACGCCCCGTCGACCGTATCGCCGTACAGGCATGCACCGACCAGCTTGTCGCCGCGGATCACGAGTTTCTTGTAGACCCCCCCGATCGGATCGCTCAGGACGATTTCCTCGGTATCGCCTCCTCCCAGGAAATCGCCCGCCGAGAAGAGATCGATTCCCGTCACCTTGAGCTTGGTGGACACCTGGCTGCCGGTGTAGCGGCCGATGCCGAAGCCGGCCAAGTGCGTCGCGCACACCTTGGCCTGCTCGAAGAGCGGCGCAACCAGGCCATACGCCGTGCCGCGATGGCTTGCGCACTCGCCCACTGCGTAGATGCGCGGATCGGTGATCGTCTGCATCGTGTCGCCGACGACGATGCCGCGGTTGCAATGCAGCCCGATTTGTTCGGCCAGTTCCGTATTGGCACGGATCCCGACGGCCATTACGACGAGATCGGCCGGAAGTTCCGTGCCATCGGCGAGGCGCACGGCACATACGCGGCCGCTTTCTCCGCGCAGCAATGCCTCGGTTTTCGCCCCGGTGAAAAATTGCAGCCCCCGCGCTTCGAGCGAGGACTGCAGCATTCGGCCCGCCGTCGCATCGAGTTGCCGCTCCATGAGCGTGGGAACGAGGTGCACCACGGCAACCTGCATCCCGCGCTGCACGAGACCGTTGGCCGCTTCCAGCCCCAGCAAACCGCCGCCGATCACGACGGCATGCCGATAACGGCGGGCGGCGTCGATCATGGCCTCCGTATCGGCGATGTCGCGGTAGGAAACGACCCCTGGCAGATCCGATCCGGGAACAGAAAGAATCACCGGTTTGGAACCGGCAGCGAGAAGCAGCCGGTCATAATGCGTCTGCGTGCCGTCGTCGGCACGAACGAAGCGGCGCGCTCGGTCCACCGCTACCACCTTCCTGCCCAGGTGCAGATCGATGCCGTGCTCTTCGTACCAGGAGCGCGGGTTGAGGATGATCTCGTCGATAGTCTGTTCGCCGGCAAGTACCGGCGAAAGAAGGATGCGGTTGTAATTCGGGTACGGTTCCGCGCCGAACACCGTGATGTCGTACGTGTCGGGGGCGATGCGCAGCGTCTCTTCCAATGTGCGCACACCTGCCATTCCGTTGCCGATCAGAACCAACTTCGATTTCATGTTCTTCACTCCCGCTGCAGGTCCGAGGATTCCAGTCTTTACCCGGCCGTCGTTTCCGCCGTTCCGAACGATCGGGCGACCTCCGGCGCGGCAGCCGGTACCGCGCCGTGTGCCCGTCCACCGTCGGCAACCCACGTCCGGGTCCAGCGCAATTGCATCCGCCGCATGACAACGAGCACGACCAGAGAGGCAATCGCAAATAGCACGAAGCCGCCGCCATAGCTGCCGAAAGCCTGTTTTGCCAACCCCATGCTGGCCGGTATGAGCGATCCGCCGAGGGCGCCGACTTCGCCGATCATGGCGCTGGCGACCGCGGTTGTGAGCGGCCAGCGCAAGGGAACCAACTGGAACAAAGCGCCATTGCCCGCCCCCAGCGCGGCAAATCCGATCATGAGCAGGAGCGTCGTAGCGAAAACCGAGGAGCCTGCCGCAACATTCAGCAGCATGCAGACGGCGACGACGATCAACACCAGCGTGAGCGTATTCACGCCGCCCCAATGATCGGAGATCCACCCGCCGAAGATGCGCAATACCGACCCCATGAACGCGGCAAGCATCGCAAGCTGGCCGGCCTGCACCTTGCTCACATGGAATTGATCGTAGTAGTAGGTGGGCAGAAACGACGACAGGCCGATGAATCCGCCGAACGTGATGATGTAGATCAGGCTGAACGCCCATCCGTCTTTCTCGAAAAGGCAGGCGAGTTGCGCGCGCAGACCGGCGTGCCGATTGACGTCCGGCGGTTCTATCGCAAACACGATCATGACGATCGCCGGAACGGCAACCGACGCGGCGGCGATGCCGTACACCGCTTGCCAGCCGAACACCTGTGCGAGCGGCGGGGCAAGCAGCACCGCTACCGCGGTCCCGATATTTCCTGCGCCGACCAGTCCCATCGCCAACCCCTTGTATTGGGCGGGGAACCAACCGGACCCTAAGGACATCGCCACGCCGAAGCTCGCGCCGGCAACGCCGAGCAGTGCGCCCATGGCAAGCAGGTCGTGGAAGCTGTGCACGTGCAGATATCCGTACAGCATTGCGACGGCGATGAGCGCCATTTCCACCAAGGTGGCACGCTTGCGGCCGATGTACTGCGCCAGCACGCCCAGCGGAAAACGCATGAGCGCACCGGCCATGATCGGGATGGAGAGCATCAACCCCTTTTGCGCGGGCGAAAGTCCAAACGATTCGCTGATGAACGGAGCCAAGGCGCCGTTGAGCACCCAGACGATGAACGTAAACGTCAGATAGAAGAACGACGCGGCGAGTGTCGGCGCGTGACCAGCGCGAAGAAATGTGCGGAAGTGGGACATCGCTTCTCCTGCAACGGGTTGGGATGGAAATGGCCGGACCGAAGACCCTCCTGGAAAAAGGAGGTTCGAAGCCGAACGAAAGACACCGCTGCGCGCCGCGCCGGACGCAGGACCACCGGAAGGCAATTCGGAGGAAGGGGCGCGCCGTTGCGCCCACCATGAACCAAGCAATTGCCGTGCCTGGCAGGGATCTTGCTCGGATTCTATGCAAGACAAGCCGGAACCCGTCCGATCGGCATCGATGGCAAACCGATTATGAGTACTGCACTGATCCTCGCCGAGCCGGATGCGGCACGCGCCGCATTGGAATCCGATCTAAAAGTGGTCGGTGTGCACGTGCTTGGTGCGACGACATGCGAGGACTTGGTGCAGGATGTTGTCCGCTCGGCACCCGATCTCGTCATCGTTCTGGCGCCAACGCCCGTGCCGGAGCTGTTCACGGCGCTTGCGGCGCTGCAATCCGCACGTCCGGTTGCGGTCGCGGTCTTCACGGACGATGTACGCGCGGAATCGATCGAACATGCGCTTGCGAGCGGCGTTCACGCGTGGATCGTGCGGGGCTACGGCGCGGAACGCTTGCGGCCGACGATTCACCTCGCTCGCGTGCGCTTTCAAAAGGAGCGTGCGCAACGCCGTGCGCTCCAGGAAATGTCCGTACGCCTCGAAGAGCGGAAACTTCTGGATCGCGCCAAAGGAATTCTGATGACGACCGGCGGCATGGCGGAGGAAGATGCATTCCGCATGCTGCGGGATACCGCGATGCACGGAAAGCGGCGTCTTGGTCAAGTCGCGCAGCGTCTAATCGACGCTGCGCGCAGCGCCGAAGCGATCAACCGTGCGGGCCAGCTACGCATGCTTTCGCAGCGTCTGGTAAAACTTCACCTGCTTGCATTGAGGGACATCGAACCTGCGAGTGCGCGGGCCTTGCAGCATGCATCGATCGACCGGGTTGCGCAAAACTTGGCGACTCTCGCGCAGTGGATTTCCAGGGCAACGTTCGGAGATCTGCTGGAAACGGTCGAGGGCTCCTGGCGGGACCTGGAAACCGCGCTGCGTCCGGATACGCCAGGAGACGTGCAGTCGCTCGACGCTGCCGCCGAACGTCTATTGGAAGCCGCCGACCGTTTGACCATCGCCCTGGAGACAGCCAGCCCGGTGGAGGGCATGCACATCGTGAATCTCGCGGGACGCCAACGCATGTTTGCGCAACGTGTCGCCAAGCTGGCCCTGATGCGGGCGATCGAATGCAATGCGGCCCCCCGAACCTGGATCGAACAAGCGCAAGCGGCACAAACGGGTTTTCGCGACGCAGTCGCTGCGTTGCGCGGTTCCGCGTTGACTTCCGAAAGGGAACGAACCGCACTGGATCGGGCAGACGATGTCTGGGATGAACTTTGCCGGAGCGCAGAAAACCCCACACACCCGATCGGGCAATTCAAGATCGCGCAGACAAGCGAAGAATTGCTCGAACTGTTCGATGCCTTGACGGAACGATATGGAAACAATCTGAAGGTCCTGGTTGGGTAACGCGAAATTCCCCGAAATCGTCGACGCCGGGATCTTTCCGAGCTTGACCGAAACGGCGCCCCGCGGCATGTTGACGAGATGGTCCTCGATCAGGGTGCATCAGGCGCGGCTGGTTTCGGGGCGGCCTGCTACAGCCACAGCGCTTGCGCGGCACGTTCCATTTCGTGCTTCTCCTTGCAGAAGCGCGTTGATGGCGGCTCCAGGCTTATCGTCGGAGCAGGGATACCATAGAAGTTGCCGGCGCCGTAAGCGGTCATGTTGTCGCCGATCTCGATGTAGCAGAAGCCGTGGCCGTTGAATCTGCCGACGGCGGCCTTGCCGACGATCTCTGCGGCGATGTTCTCGGCGACGATGCGGGCCTGTTCGTCGGCGAATACCCCGGCCTTGGGCAGGAACATGCCGATTGGCAAGCCGGATCGAGGTGGCGTCACCGATGGCATACACGCCCGCGTGGCGGGTCCGCAGCGAACTTGCGTCGACGGGCACCCAGCCCGAGGCATCGGTCAGCTTTGCCGCGCGCAGCGACTCGGGTGCCCGGTGTGGCGGCACGCCGATGAGCAGATCAAACTTGCTGTCCTCGAGTTCGAACCGGGCTGTACGTGCCACCGGGTCGACTTTCATTACGATCTGCTCGGGATGAAACTCGATTCCACGCTCCTCGATCATGCGCACCAGATCCTTGCCCACTTCCGGCCCGGCGACGGGCATGGGCAGGTCTTCGGGCGTGTACACAGCGATTTCACTTTGCGCGCGCACGCCGCGCCGGCGCAACAGCGATTCGACGAGAAACGCGGCCTCATAGGGCGCAGAGGGGCAGGAGAACGGCGTGCGCGCGACAATCACCACTACCCGGCCGCCGTTGAAATTCTCCAGGGACTCGCGAATGCGCAGTGCGCCGGTAACTTCATAGAGATCGAGCGCGGCCTCCGCGAAACCGGGCACCGCCTCGGGATGGCGCTCGGCGCCAAGGGCTATGACCAGATAGTCGCCCCCCACGGTGCCGGCGCTCGTCCGAACCGTTCTGGTGTCGGGGTCGATCGCCTCAATCTCGGCCCGCGTCCATTCGATGCCACGCTCAGCCAGCCGCGATAAGTCGCGCTCACCTTCCTCGCTCCGTTGGCGCTCGCCGGTCGCAAGATTTCGTCCGCCGATAAACCGACGCCACCGAGCAGATGCAGTTCCCCCGACTCCTGCACCAAGCTGACCATTCCGCGCCGGATGCCAATGTGGCTTGCCAATACGTTCAAAACGTCCCGCAAGGTCTTCGGAAGATCCGGAGAGGAACTCAAAATCTCGCTGATCTCGTAGATTGTGGCGACCTCGAGATCGGCATTGCGGTGCGCTTCTTCCGCCATCGGACAACTCCTGCAACGATCGCAACCCAATATTCGCCGACGCCATTCGCCATGCGAACGGCGCCCCGCGATCCGACCCTGGGTCCGGTGCGCACGAACGGTCAAGGCAGTCGCTCGGACTGACCGATTTCTCGCAAGGAATCTTCAACGAAGCGGCCGCATACGCTATCCGCAAGGAAGGCCGCGCGAATGGGATAGGACGGCCGCGATGCGCGCCGCCACAAGAACGGCCATCAGGGCAGCCAGCGCCAGGATCTCGGGCCAATTCATGTTGCGGTTGTACAGACCGACGAAGATTTCACGCAGGATGAAGGCAATGCCCACTTCCGCCAGCACCCGGAGTCGGACCCGATGGAACTCCAGATAGTCGGTGAAGGTGCGAAACAATTCGATCAGTACGAAGACGGCCAGCACATCGATCACCAATTCGCGATCGATGCTATCAACGATGCCGTGCGCCAACGCGTGTCCGGACATCGCATCCAGGAGTGACTTTGCCGCCCCAACGAAGTCAAGAACCAATCCCGCGACCGCCCCCAACAGCGTCAGCAACATCACGAAGACCAGTATGGTCACGATCGCGTCCAACGCCCTGCGGTATGCGCGTAGCGCCCTGTATTTCAGGTCGGCACCAGGAACCTCGGGTGCCGGTTGCGCGACAGGTGGTGACTCGTTCATGGATCCGGCCTCCGGAACCCTTTGCGCTTTCCCGAACCGAACCCGGGATCGCGATGACGGAGAAATCATTGTAACGTCCCGGTGCAACGGCGATCCCGCCGATGGGGCAGGTGTCGGCAGTCCGTGTACAGCGGCCAGGCCGAGCGCTTCGATGAACCACCTGGTCGGGGGTTACAGTCCGTAACAGGCTCTCCGCGCCAAGCGGTCAACCGGGAGCGACGGAGGGCGTTATCTTCGCCAGACCCTCGCTCGGGTTTACCGCGGAATCGTCGTTACAAGGAGAGTCTCATGAAGATCGCAGCAAGATTCGCCGCCTTGGCATTGGCCGTACTGGTCGGCGGCGCAAGCGCGTCCGCCTTTGCCGATACGGCATTTGCAAACAACCACCCCCGCAGGGATCAGGTAAACGACCGTCTCCAGAAGCAGAACCACCGCATCAACCAGCAGGTGCGCGAAGGCGAACTCGGCCGGCGGCAGGCGGCACGCCTGCATCGCGCCGACCATCACATCCGCCGGGAAGAGCGGCGCTTCGCCAGCAACCATAACGGCACGATCACCCCGGCCGAGCAGGCGCGCCTGAATCGCCAGGAAAACCGCGTGAGCCGTCAAATCGGCAATTGAACCAAGCCGCACGCTTGGACGAGAATGGAAAGCGACTTCGAGGCATTCCGATATCGAGGCTTTCGAAGGGTTTCCCGTCTTGCAACCCGATCAAGGGGAGATGGAAACATGAAACGCAGTCTTTTTCGTACGTTGCTTGCGGTCCTGGGAACCGCGGGTTTGACGATCGCCGCCATCCCGAGCGCGTTGGCCGCCCTGCCGACCAGCGGACAGTGCGGAATCCTCACCGTCATTCCGCACTCCTTCGATCCGGATGGGGTTTTCGACAAGACGTATCACCTCGACGAACTCGCGGTGGTCGACTTCTCGACCAACACGATCAGCTACAATCTGACAGAAGTCACGATCGGGCAAACCCCGGTCAACAACAGGCACTTCTCCGTGCACGGCAAGGTGGCGTTCACCACTTCCGCGGGAGTTTTCTCGGCGGACTATCCCGGCAATTCGTATACCCTTACCTTTACACCTGCCGTCTTCAACGATGCGAACGGTACGGCCGTCACCCTTGCGCCCATCAGCTACAACCTGCTGCTGGTGAACTCCGGCCATACGATCCTCGTGCAGGGGCAGGGCGGAGTGTTCCATGGCGTGTGCCAGATGTTCTGACGACACGGATCCTTTCGGGTCTCCCGAGGAGAGCCAGATCATGACCAGAGCGACAAGGTGGCTCGGGCTGCTGCTTGCGGCGGCAGGGCTGTTGGCGCTTTCTGCGTGCGGCGGCGGGGGAATGTCTTCCGCCTCGTCCGGAGGCGGCGCCGGGAGCGGCAGTGCGACCGACAATTCCTCAGCGGCGGTGGCCGTGGTGGCGACGCAAATTTAGGGCGTGTTCCAGGGCGGGCGAACAGGAGGCGGGGGTCGCATCGAACCGGCTTACACGGATTTGCAGTCGGGCGTAGATCGACTCGCTTCCAACCGAAGAGAAGTGCCCCCCGGAACTCTGAGCACGGGAACCCGTGCTTTCCGCATCGATTTTGGCAGTAAGTTTATGGGCTTCCGCAGATAGAGGCCGCCGTAGGCGACAAACTGCCGCACATGGCAATAGGTCAGATCGCGGCGTCGCACGCCGACGCACCCTCTGTCGGCGCGATGCGCACGGACTCATACGAAAGCAGGATCCCGGCCGACCCTTAGAATGGTCGTGACCCGATCGAAGCCGCGGACCGATGACCGCGCGCGGACATGGTCCGCGTCAAACCGATCGGCGGGAGACACCAACATGATGGACATGATGAGTCACTGGCCAGGCTGGTGGATGTTCAGCAGCATGTGGTTTTTCTCGATCTTGTTTTTGCTATTGGTCATTGTCGGGGTGATGTTCATCGCCCGATGGCTGTTGGACCGCAATGACAAGGAATCGCCGGCGAAAGAATCGCCTCTGGATATCTTGAAACGACGCTACGCCCAGGGCGAGATCGACCGGGACACCTTCGAGCGCATGAAACGGGACATCCGAGGCAGTAGCGATGAAAAATAATCGGGATCTCGTCCTCGGCGTGTCCCTGCTGTTGGCTGGTGTCATCGGATTCGGCGTTTTGTCGGGGATGCAAACGTCCTTGGTCGGGACGGTCGATGGCGAAATGATGGACCGCAACGGCATGACGGACGGCGGAATGATGAGCCGCGGCGGAATGAAAGCAATGATGAAAGGGATGATGGGCGACATCCTGCCACCTGGCATCGACCCCAAGCTCCTGCCGGATCCCGGATCGCCCGGCGCACGGCTGCTGAAGCAATACTGCACGCAGTGCCACGACCTTCCAGGCCCCGGGATGCACACCGCCGCCGAATGGCCTGCTGTGGCGAACCGCATGAATGGGCGCGAACAGATGATGCGCGGCATGATGGGTGTGCGCGCGCCCGCTGCGGCGGAGCTGGAGATTCTGGTTGCGTATCTGCAAGAACACGCGCAGAGGCCTCTGGCTGCGGGCTACCCCGACCTGGGCTCGCAGGCGGGACGCGCCTTCCGCGCCACCTGTGCGCAGTGCCATGCATTGCCGGACCCGGCACAACACACCGCAGACGCATGGCCGGGCGTCGTGGATCGCATGCGGCGGAACATGTCGGTCATGGGCAAGCCGGTGCCCGACGAGGTGACGACGAGGGAGATCATTGTATTCCTTCAGCACCATGCCCGCGTACAGCGATGACTGGCGGAGCGCATGAACGCTCGGGCGGCCCGGTTCGTCGCGCGAATCGGGTGCGCGTTTTCGGGGCCGCGCCACGCGTCTTGTTCGGGACGCCGAATCGGCCGTCCCAACGAGCGAGTACCTCATTCCAGATTGTGTAAAGTGGCAGCTGCGCGATCTCCCAAATCAGGTTCGCCGCGGCCGCAATGGACAGGCACAAAATCGTGAACGTTCCGGCAACCGGGAACAGTGCAGAGCGGAGCGTGCGCAGGTTCATCTTGGCGCGCCGGGCAGCGTGAAGTCGGGCCCGGCCGCGCCGCCGCCGAGCAACCAAATTGCAATCCAGAGCCGGCTCCGTCGCATCACAAGACATCCCCCCGCTCCGGCGTGCGCATGGAAAACCCCGGTGCCGGATATCGGTACCGGCTGCGGCCGTGACGAAGTTGGCGTTGCCGGACCCATAACGATTAAACAGCGTTTTTTTCGTTCAACTCCTTGAAGCAAGATCGCCCGCAGCCCCGGCGAAGTATGCCGGAGCCGCGAATAGTTGGTCAGTTCAGGACTGTTTCTGATCTTTCATCAGGTACCCATGTGTGTACCAGCAGTCGTACAGGTTTCTCACGGCTGGTTTCTCCATCAACTGGCTGTGCCTCGTAAAGCAGTCCTGCATTTGCTGCACTGACGGCTCGCTGGGCGCGGCCTGCGCATATCCCACAGCAGTTGCCAAAGAAATGGAAGCGATACCCAACGCGAAAGCCAATGTCTTCATGATGTGTGCTCCTTCGCAGTAGTGAAAAAGTGTCGGCGCGTCGCGCCGGCACGCACGCGCCTTCCATCCGTAAGGACGCAAGGCATTTGAGCGGCATAACAGAACCGCATACGCCGCAGAAATGGAAACCATCACCTTGAGGAGGGCATGTTGGAAATCCTCCCCGGCGGGAACGAAATCACTCTTCCGCCGCGTTACACCGAGGAGGATCGCCTGCATGCGCCAACACGTCCTTCCCATGCTGCCTCCCGTCGTAGAACCCGTGGACGCGGACCGAGGTCCCGTCCAAGGAGCTCGCCGGATTTTTAACGTACTGCAGTGATGACGTAGTCGCCATCCTTCTGGATAAAGTCGAAGTCCACCTTCTTCCCCTCGCCAAGATTGCTGAGGAGTTTCTTGTCCTTGACCGTAAAAGTCATTGTCATCGCCTGCCAGTTCAAGCTGGGGACGGGACCATGCGCGATGGTTACGCGCCCCGCCGCCGCATCGAGTTTTTTCACCATGCCGGCTGCGTGGTACGAGGCCGTCATGGGCATGGTGCCGTTGGCGTGATGGCCCATGTCCATGCCTTCCATGCCGTCCATCATCTGCGCTGATGCCGCGACGGACAGAAAGGAAGCGACGGCAACTGCGGAAACAAGCAGGATTTTCTTCACGTGATATCTCCAGTGGGTGGTTGAGAAAAAACGGAATCCGGCTCGCCCGATTCCTGAACGGTGCCGGATGCCGAATTGGAAGGCGAACTACAGCGTGAGCGGCGCAACAAGACGAACGCCGCGGGAATGACGAACATCGACAGAAGCGGAGCCGTGAGCATGCCCCCCACCATCGGTGCGGCGATGCGCTGCATCACTTCGGAGCCCGTCCCGGAGCCCCACATGATCGGAAGGAGGCCCGCCAGAATCACCGCAACGGTCATCGCCTTGGGGCGCACGCGCAGCACCGCGCCCTCCCGAACCGCGTCCAGCAAATCGCGGTACGATTTCTTCCCTTGTTCGATTCGTTCTTCCCAGGATCTCTTCAGATACAGCAACATGATCACGCCGAACTCGGCGGCCACCCCGGCCAGCGCGATGAATCCGACCGCGACCGCGACCGACAGGTTGTAACCCAGAAGCCAGAGCAGCCAGATCCCGCCGGCCAACGCGAAGGGGAGCGTGGTCATGATCAGCAGCGCTTCGTCGAACGCGCCGAACGTCAGATACAGCAGCAGGAAGATGATCGTCAGGGTGAACGGCACCACGACCTTCATGCGGGCCGTCGCGCGCTCCAGATACTCGAACTGGCCAGACCAGGAAATCGAGTAGCCCGGCGGCAGCTTCACCTTTTGCACGACGGCCGTTTGCATGTCGCGGACGGTCGAGCGCAGATCGCGGCCGCGGATATCGACGTACACCCAACCCGAGAGGCGCGCGTTTTCGCTGCGCAGCATGGGCGGGCCGTCTGCAACCTTGATGTCGGCCACGTCGGAAAGAACGAGACGCCGGCCGCGCTCCGTCACGATCGGAAGCCTGCGCAAGCTCTCCAGGGAATCCCGGACTTCGCGCGGGTAGCGCACGTTGATCGGAAAGCGCTGCAAGCCTTCCACGGTCTCGCCGACGTTTTCGCCGCCCACGGCCGAGGAGATCACGGACTGAACGTCGGCAATGTTGAGTCCAAAGCGCGCCGCATCGTCGCGGCGGATGTCGACATCGATATAGCGCCCTCCCGTGAGACGCTCTGCGAGTGCGCTGGAAACGCCGGGCACAGTCTTGACCGTCTGTTCGATTTCCCCGGTCAAGCGGTCGATCGTCGCAAGGTCGGCCCCAGCGACCTTGATTCCGACCGGGCTCTTGATTCCGGTGGCGAGCATGTCGATGCGGTTGCGGATCGGCGGCACCCAGATGTTGGTCAAGCCGGGAATGCGGACGACGCGATCGAGTTCCGCGATCAGCCGATCGGGCGTCATGCCGGGCCGCCACTGGTCGCGCGGCTTGAACCGGATCGTGGTTTCGAACATCTCGATCGGCGCGGGGTCCGTGGCGGTTTCCGCGCGTCCCGCTTTACCGTAGACGCTCTCCACTTCGGGCACGGACTTGATCAAACGGTCCGTTTGCTGCAACAGTTCCGCCGCCTTGCTCACGGAAATTCCCGGCAGGGCGGAGGGCATGTAGAGTAGATCTCCCTCGTCCATCGGCGGCATGAACTCCCCGCCGATATGCCACAGTGGCCATACGCTGACGAGCAGTACAAGCCCCGCTATGGCAAGCGTCGCCTTGGGCGCGCGCAGCACGATATCGAGCAGGGGCCGATACGCCGCGATGAGAAACCGGTTGACGG
>JAKAFQ010000313.1 GCA_021817875.1 Pseudomonadota bacterium | reverse complement strand
CGGCGCGCATCACATCGATCGCATCGACATCGCCCACGGCGGTGCACAGGCGGGCGATCTCGTTGGAAAACGAGATCATCGTCGCGAGCACCGCGTTCGAGGCGTATTTGATCATCTCCGCGGTGCTCGGGTGGGTGAACAGGCGCGGGATGCTGGCATCGAAATCCCGATACAGCATCTCGAGCACCGCGTGCGTTCGCGAATCCATGCCGCCGAGCACCAGCCGGTCGGGGTCGGAGAAATCGGCGATCGCGCTGCCCTCGGTGAGGAACTCCGGGTTCATGCCGAGCCCGAAGCCGCTGCCGGCCTGCCGCCCCGAGGCCTGCTCGAGCGCGGTGCGCACCAGGCCGGCGGTGGTCCCGGGGATGACGGTGCTCTTGACGATCACCGTGTGGTAGCGGGCCTTGCGCGCCAGGGCCGCGCCGATCCCGGCGGCGGCGGTCTCGACGTCGCGCAGGTCGATCCGGCCGTCGGTGGCCGGGGTGCCGACCGCGATGAAGGTCACGTCGGTGTCGAGGACCGCGGCGGTGAGATCCGTCGTGGCGGAGAGGTTCCGTCCGACCCGGCGTGCCAGCAGCTCCGGCAGCCCGCGCTCGTGGAACGGGGGCCGGGCAGCGTTGATCATGTCCACTTTGTGCGGATCGACGTCGACGCAGACCACCTCGTGTCCGCGCTCGGCGAGGCACGCACCGCTCACGAGCCCGACATAGCCGGTACCGATCACCGAGACCTTCATCATGCGGCCACCGCGCTGCGATGGTGGGCGTACCAGGCGAGGGAGCGGCGGATGCCGTCTTCGAGCGCCACCTGGGGTCGGTAGCCGAGCTCCGTGCGGGCCTTGTCGATCACCGGGCAGCGCCGGTTCGGATTATCGACCAGGTAGTCGGCCTCGGTGCTCTCACCGAGCACGACGGTGCCGCGATAGCCGAACAGCTCGGCGGCCGCCCGGACGGTCAATCGGGCCAGCTCGGCGATCGAGATCTCCGGGCGGTCGATGCCGATGTTGTACGCCTCACCGGCCCGGCCGCGCACCAGGACCTTGAAATAGCCGCTGATCGCGTCGGTTGCATAACAGAAGGTACGCCGCGGACTGCCGTCGGAGAGCATCACGATGTCCCGGCCGGCGAGCACGTCGCGCGCGAAGTCCGGCAGGACCCGTCCGTCGGTGATCTTCAGTCCCGGGCCGTAATTGTTGAAGGGTCGTGCGACGGACACCGGGACCTGCTCGTGCCGCGCATAGGTCACGCACAGCGTCTCGCCGAACCGTTTCGACTCGTCGTAGCAGGCGCGCGGCCCGGTGCACGAGACGTTGCCGCGATATGTCTCGGGTGTCGGGATCGCGTCGGCCGCCGGGTCGCCGTAGATTTCGCTCGACGAGTAAAACAGCATGCCGCGCACCGGCCGGCCGGCGGCGCGCAGCCGCGCCGCCAGATCGAGCAGGTTGCGCAGGCCGGTGATGTTCGCATCGATGCACTTCAGAGGCTGGGCCCGATAGTAGATGGGCGAGGCGATGCCGGCGGCGTGCACGATGTACTCGAAGGCGCCGATGTCGTGTGGCAGCGGCTCGGTCATGTCGTGGCGGCGCAGCGTCAGCCCCGGCACGCCGCGCAGCGCTTCGAACCACTCGGGAACCCCGCGGAGGTAGTTGTCGTAGACGACGACCTCGATGGGCGGGGCGCCCGCGTGCGTGGCATTCCAGCGCAACGGAGCCTGCACCAGGTAGTAGCCGAGGAAGCCGCCGCCGCCGGTCACGAGCAGCCGTGTGCCGCTCATCGCGGCGAATTCCGTCTGCAGGTTCGCGCAGATCTCATCGAGATCCCGCGCGAGGAGTTGTTGCAGTTCGATCGCCGGCCGATGGGTGTGCATGGGATGAGGTCCGCGCAGGGTTCTAGATCAGCAGCTTGCGGCCATGAAAGGCTTCCGCGTAGCGCGAGGGCGCATTGCACTCGACGCCGCGCAGGCGCAGATGGCCGCGGAACAGGTCCGCGTCGAACCACTGCCGGTTTGCCTGCGAGGGGAAGCAGCGCAGCAGCACGTCGACTTTCGCCCGTACGGTGCCGTCCGACAGCGGGCAGTAGACCTGCGGCGTCCCGAGGTCGCCCTCGTACTTCGGAATCTCGTACTCCAGGATGGCGTGCTCGCGGAACGTGTGCCAGGTCAGTTCGGCGACGGTGCGGTGGTCCTGGTGGCGGTCGCCGAGATGGTGCGTCAGGATCAGGTCGGGCCGCACCTCGGCGCGCAGCGCCTCGAACGTGTCCTTCAGTCCGGCGGCGACCTGGGGAAAGTAGCTCATCCGGAAGCGATGCACCGTGACGTCCGGCGGGGCGGCGGCGAGCAGCGCGGCCGCCGCGGTGCGCGTTTCCTGCTCGCGCACCGGATCGCCGGAGAACACCACCCAGCGGAACGCGATGTCCGGATGGCGCCGGGCCAACTCGACGAGCGTGCCGCCGCAGCCGATTTCGATGTCGTCGCAGTGGGCGCCGAGGCACAGCACCGTGGCGCCGTCCGGCAGCAGCGGGGCGAAGCGCAGGGTCATGGGCGGCGCACCGGCGGCGTTGCCGCCCGGGGCCTCTCGAAGCGCTCCCAGGCGGCGTCCGCCGCGGACAGGATGGTCACCGGGCGTGGCCAACGGATGGCGAATGCCGGATCGTCGTGGCGTACGCCCCGGGCGCTCGCCGGCGCGTACGCGACGGACGCCTGATACACGAGCTCAGTGTAGGGCACCAGCGTGAGAAAGCCGTGTGCGCATCCTTCCGGGATGTAGAGCATGCGGCCGCTGTCGGCATCGAGCTCCGTTCCGAACCAACGGCAGAACGTCGGGCTCGCGGGACGCAGGTCGAGTGCCACGTCGAACACCGCGCCGCGGGTGCACCGGACCAGCTTGACTTCGGCGTGCGGCTCGAGCTGGTAGTGCAGGCCCCGCAGCGTGCCCGCACGGAGGCTGCGTGATGTGTTGATCTGAGCGATGCGCGGATCGAGACCGGCGCGCGCGAATTCCTCCGCGCACCATTGGCGGGCGAAGAAGCCGCGCTCGTCACGATGCGGCTCGAGCTCGACGAGGTATGCGCCCGCGAGTGTGGTCTCGGCGAAGATCATCGCGGACCTGCTGGCCGCGGCGTGCTCATGGGGCGGCGCCGGCGGCGGGGAAGACCTGCGAGTACTGCGCCTCGAGCGCCTCGCGGTAACGCGCAGCGGTGCTGTGGATCTGCGCCTTGACGCGCACGGCGTCGCGCTCCAGCGCCTGGAACCTCCCGACCAGCGTGTCGAGGCTCAGGTTCTCGAGCGGCACGCAGTACTCGGCGAGGCCGAAGCCGGCGAGGAGCGCGTCGAGTTTGCTGTGATCGGACAGCGCGAGCAGCGGCTTGCCGAGCAGCGCCGCGAGAATGAGGTTGTGCAGGCGCGGCGAGACGACCAGTTCGGTGGCGCGCAACTGTGCCAACAGATCCGCGACGCCGAACGAGGCGTCAGCCTCGATGGGCAGCGGGTGCACGGGATTCGGCCGGCGCTGCAGCAGCGCGCAGAGTTCGCGGCGGGGCCGATCATCGTACTGCGCGTCGCCGATCAACAGCCGCACCCGGTAACCGCGGGCGTCGAGCCACGCGGCGAACCCGGCCATCGTCCGCAGGTACTGCCGATGGACGGCATCGTCGCCAGCGGCGTAATCCTTCAGACCGAGCCCGACGACGGCTGATGCGGCGGCGCTGCCGGTCTCAGCGCCGAGGCGCGCCGGCGAGAAACTGAAGACCAGGTCGGGAAAGATGGCCCCGCGCGGTGCCGGCAGACCGAGGCCCGCGGCGCAGAGCCGCGAGGCCTCGTCCCGGTAGCTGCGGTAGCGGGCACCGAGCAGGCTGCGGCGGATGAGCCAGCGGCTGAGCGGGTGATGCAGCGGGCCGACGCCGATACTGAGGAACACCCGCTCCGCGCGGCACAACGCGGCGAGCGTCGACCATTTGAACAGGTCGTACGGCCAGCCGGACGGGCCGCACAGGTAATCCGACACGATCTGCGTGCCCGGCACGAGCAGCATGTCCGCGCGCCACAGCAGAACCAGGCCGCGCATCCAGTGCAGCAGCTCGCGAGGGATGCGCCGGAACGCGATGCGCAGCGCCTTCGCCGCCCTCGAAGCGGGCCGCGGCGGCGTCAGGTCATCCGGTGCAGGCGCGGTGGCGTCCCGACCGAACCGTGCCCAGGTCCACCGCGAGTCCGACAGCGCGCCGCGGGCCGCCGGCACCTGGTGTCGGGCGCGGATGTCGTGCGGATCTGTGCCGATGCACAACAACTGGGCATCGGGCCAGCTGCGGCGCAGACGCTCGATCACGACCTGGAGCGTGCATTCGTTGCCGAGGTTGCCGGAACCGAAATTGCCGTACAACGCGATTTTCTTCGGCTTCATGCTGCGAGCCGCGCTGGCGCCGGCGGTCGACCGGCGGGGACTGACCCTGATCGAAGATCCGGCCGCGCCTCCGGGGCACGGAGCCGATCTGTGAAAGGATCGTAACGTGAAGCCGTCGACGGCGCCGCTGCGTCTTGTACCGATGATCGTACGGCGCGCGTGTGTTAGCGTCTTGCGGTTGCAGGCATGCGCGGCAGGCGTGACGCTCGAGTGCGGGCCGCGCAGGTCCTCGCTGTCACGGTACGCATAGGGGCGCGATGAGCCCGATTGCCGCATCAGACCACCGGGAGCAGAGCCGCCTCGAGACGCGCGGCGGCGACGTGTTGCTGCTGTCGATGCGTCGGCTCGCGACGCTGGTCGCGTACTGTGCGCTGTATGAATTCGAGGATGTGATCGGATCGGTCACCGCTGCGGACCGGATCGAGGTCGGCGACCGGCGGTCGCTGGAGTTTTCCCGGCGCGCGTACAAGGCGCTGCGGCTCGCGAGCGGTTCGTCGTCACTCGCGCGCCGCCTGGCGCCCCGGCCCGCCACGGTGCGGCTCGAACGGGACTACACACTCTTCTTTCCGATATTCAATCACGCCTTCGAGCTCTACGCGCTGCAGGTGCTCCCGGACTGGCGCGAGCGCTGCCGGTACGCGGCATGCTACATCAGCGAAATGTGGTCGGATGTGTTGCCGGCCTACCTGCTCGAGCTGCTGTCGGGATTCGATCACGTGTTCGTCGGCATGCAGCATTGCGTCGCCGACGTCGCGCGCATCACGGGCCGCCCCTGCAGCCACCTGCCGTTTGCGGTCGATGCGTTGCGCTTCGCGCCCGGGCCGAGGCCGGTGCAGCGCGTGATCGACGTGTGCAACATCGGCCGACGGTCAGCCGTGACCCATGGCGCGCTGATCGAGCTCGCCGAGCGCCGTGCGCTCAGCTACTACTACGACACCTTTGCCGGCGGGGCGGGCAGCTTTGCGCGCGACCGCACCTTTCACGTGCACGATGCGCGCGAGCACCGTCTGTTGCTGGCGAGTCTGCTGCGGCGCACGCGTTATTACATCGCCAATCGCAGCCTGGTGAACAAGCCGGAGTTCACGCGCCAGCGCGAGGAGATGTC
>JAKAFQ010000312.1 GCA_021817875.1 Pseudomonadota bacterium | reverse complement strand
GCTGGTGCCGGTGCCGTCGGCGCTACCGGAGGTGGTGGAGCCGGCTAAGGTCGTGAGGGTGGCGGTGTCCGCCCCGCAGCCGAAGGTATCGGTCGTGAGATTGGAGGTGATCGGCCCGGTGTAATTGGACGCGCCCGGCGTGCAGGTCTCCCAGAAGGGCTGCGTGCTCACCTGGACGTCCACATTGGTCCCGTACATCAGGGGCTGCGTGAACTGGAAGGTCGTCGCCCCG
Organism: Pseudomonadota bacterium; assembly: GCA_021817875.1. The sequence goes on along the minus strand of JAKAFQ010000312.1, from coordinate 5,281 downwards.
CCCGCCACGGAGAGCATCTGCCCCCCCGAGTCAACCTGCAGCTTCAGTCCACCGCTCACCAGGCCGGTGAGCGTCCCCGAAACGGTATAGCTGGCGGAAGAACACGTCACGCGCACGGTGGACACGTTGCCCGTGACCGTGCCGCTGCCCGAGCTGACCAGGCAGTTCTCGGTCGCGGGCTGGCTGGACACCGTCACGTCATACGACCGCCCATAAGCGAGCGGGGTGCTGAAGGTGAAGGTGCCCGCCCCCGAGGGCACGGACAGGTTGTCCCCGCCGTTGTCCTGCAGCACCAGCCCCGACTCGTTGAGCCCGCTGACGGTGCCGCCGATGGTGTAGGTATTGGTCGTGCAGGCGACACTCACCGAGGTCACGTTGGCCGTGGCCGTGCCGGTACCCGAGGACACCGTGCAGGTCTCGCCGGTCGGCTGGGTGGCCACCGCCACCGAGTAGGTGGCCCCGCTCGAGATCGTGGTGGAGAACGTGAAGGTGGAAGCCCCGGAGCTCACCGCGAGGCTGTCGCCTCCATTGTCGGTCAGCACCAGACCGGAGGCGCTCAGTCCCGTGATCGTGCCCCCGACGCTGAACGCGGTGTTCACCGCGGTGCCACTGCTGCTTCCGCCGCCGCCCCCGCAGGCCGCCAGCGCCAGTGTGGCGAGCGCGCACAGCATCCCCCGGCCGATGCCCCAGCGAATCGCAAAGGTTTTATGCATAAAGAGGTTCTCTATCGAGACCGGCACAATTTGAATAGGCTATCGGGACTTCATGAGTCGCCACCGGACACGGATCACTCTTTCGACCGGAGATCTCGCCCCTTCCGGCCACGCGGTGCCGCCCGGAGCGGCGCCGATGGTCTCCTGTGGCACCCGCGTGCCTGCGTTCAGGATCGATTCATCGAGCGCTCAGCAGGTCCGGCCGTCATCGTGCTCTCCCCCTGGGCGCTGCCTCCTCACGACCCGCCCGGCGAGGGACGTCGAGGAATTTGACATCCGTCCCTCCGGGCACCCGCTGGATCCGATCGGCGGCAGAGCCGATTCACAGCCGCCTGCGATCCGTTCCTCCCCTTCTCCCACGGACGCTCCGGGATAACCCCCATGGAGTACCGCAAACGTCGCAAAATGCCAGCGCTGCAGTGCATTGTATGCCCATGTCGGGCTTCTTTACAGGTCTCTGGGCCCCGACCCGCGAGAAATCCATAAGTAGCTGTTTTCATTAATACTTCATGGAATGGCATGACGATTGCTTCTCCTCGTGCAGACAGGGCTGCTGTCACGACCGCTCAACGATAAAGAGGACTTTCTCATGAATCGGATACTGTTCCGCGCTATAGCAGGAGTTGCCGCATTGACGCTCGCAGTGGGCGTCGCTTCGGCGGATCCCCTGGCCGCCTCGACGGTCCTGACGTCCGGGCCACTCACCTTTACGAGCTTCACCGCCACCATCAATGGCACCGGCTCGTACACCCCGACCTCGGTCACCGGAATTTCCGTGGACGCGCTGACCACGGGACAACCCGGCATCCAGTTCACGGGCGGCTTCGATGCGTTCGGCGCCGGCTCCTCTGGCGATGTCGCATTGACCTATGCGGTCAGCGCGGCTCCGGGAACGATGATCAACGACATCTTCCTCGGCCTGAGCGGCACCGTGCTCGTCGGCAATTCGAATGTCTCGATCACGGAATGCGCGTATGGGGACGCCGCGCACACGATGCTCCTCGGCGGCGACTGCCTGCAGGTCACCGATCCTCCGCCGGTGCTCACGGGCGAGCTGTCGCTCGGCGGCAACTACTCCACGGTGTACGTGACCAAGGACATCAACTTCAACGCGCATAGCTGCACCGAAACGGGCTGCCCCGCCCAGGCCGGCCTCAGCATCATCGACCAGCGCTTCTCGACGGTTCCGGAGCCCGGCACCCTGGCACTGTTCGGCGCGGGCCTGCTCGGCTGCGGCCTGTTCATCGCCCGGCGGCGGCGTGGGATGCAGAGCTGAGACTCACCCCACCGCTCCTGCTGGCATTCCGCACGGATGCCTTGAACGGCCCCTTCGGGGGCCGTTCTTCTTTGTTGGGCCCCGCGATTGCGGGTGGCTGATTTAACTTAAGTTTGGCGGGCCTCGCACTGTCAAGTCGGCCCGCTTTACACTCCCCGGAATTCCCTGTCGCTCAACGTCGACGATCACGGCGCAACGTTCTGTTTTCAAAGGAACCACGATCCGATGGCATGGGACTTGCTTGATCTTCGTCATCGAAGACGTACCCGCCGCATGGAGATTACGATGAAATTGCGCACCGCATTCCCGGGCCTTCCGTTCACCGCGCACATCCTGGTGAAGACCCTTTCTTTCGCCGCCGTGGTCGCGACGCTGTTCGTCTTTGCGCCCCAGCCCGCCCAGGCGACGACGCTGACCTATACCCTGAACACCTACTACGGTACGAATCCGCCGACCACCGGCTCGTATGGCACCGTCACCCTGCAGACCATGGGTTCGGGCGTGCAGGTCACCGTGACTCCGGGCGACCATGTCGGCTTCGTCGACACCGGCGCCGGGTACTCGCTGCTGTGGGACATGAGCACCTCGCCGATCTCCATCAGCAATCTGACCGCAGGATTCAGCGTGATCAACGGCGCGGACAATTCGGGCACCTGGACGGTGGCGAGCGCTGCGAGTCCCGGGCTTCACGGCAACGCGTCGGGCTATTGGGATTACGCCATCACGTGCGCGGGCGCCTCCGGTGCCTGTGCCCAGGGCGGCAGCGGGCCGTACACGGACGCCTTCAGCTTCCTGGTCAACAACGTCAATCTGAATGACTTCACCGCCAATGGCAATGGCAACGACTTCGCCTCGGATGTCTGCGTCATGGTGGAAGAGGACGGTCACTGCGCCCAGGGATCCAACACCGGCGTCGTCTCCGGCGGTCCGAGCACCACCGTACCGGAGCCCGGCACGCTCGCGCTGTTCGGGGCTGGACTGCTCGCCTGCGGGCTGATGGTTTCGCGCCGGCGCCGCGCCCGGATCTGACCCGGTTCACGCGGCACCTCGCCGCGTCGAGACCTCCCTCGTCGACCGAAGACGGCCCCCTCGCGGGGCCGTTTTCTTTGGGCGCCGCTCGCTGTCACCCGGGCCACGCGCGCGGTGTCGGCGGAGCGGCCTTTACCATCCGCGCAGCCCCCCTGTCCGTCCCCGAAGGCGTCGGCAGGCTTTACATTTCTCATATGACATAACGCAGAAAGTTCACAACTATTTGATAGCTAAGATATTTTTTAGATGGCCCAGAACTTGCTTCCGTCACCTTACCAACAATACGAATGACGGAGTCCCTGTGAAACATCCCCTGAACAAGCACCTGGCTTGCTCGCTCGCACTGGGTGCGGCGCTGTCGATCGCTTCGATCGGTGCGGCATCGGCCGCGGTGATCAACTTCGGCACGAATTCGTTGGGCAACCCCACCCCGATGAATCAAAGCCTTGGGCCACAGTATGCGTTCGCCGGTGGTGTGACGGCGTACTCGGGCAGCATCGCGACGTGGAGTTCGACCTGCACCGAGACGGCGCCGACCCCCTGCCTGGATTACAAGTATACGAGTGGGGATCCGTCTGAGACCGGCCTCGGGTTGACCCCGACTCTCAATAACGAGATCACTTACCCGTACGGCATCATGCTCAACACGTCGTCGGGCTTCATCGGTGGCCTCGAGCTGGGCTCGGTCCAGAGCGGGGAGTCCTGGCAGGTACTCGGCTGCTCCAATGGCGCCTCTCCGACAGCCTGCTCGGTACTCGCTTCGGGCATTGGCGGCACGAATGGCTCTACCGTGACAGTCACCGGCCTCGGCAGCTTTGCAGACTATGTGGTCGATGTGCCTTGCCAGAATAACATCAGCAATTGCAACCCCGGCCTGGTGCCGGGCGCGCCGCTGGATCCGGGCAGTACGGATGGGAGCAACAACATTCTGCTGACGCAGGTGACCACCGTGTCCAACGTGCCGGAGCCGGGGACGCTCGCGCTGTTCGCAGCAGGTCTGCTCGGCTGCCTGATCTTCGTGCGGCGCCGCGCGCGGCAGCACTGAGGACGCCTCCACCCTTCGGGCATCGTGACCGGTGTCCTCGAAACGGCCCCCTCGTGGGGCCGTTTCTTTTGGGGCGCGGCATCCACCGCGCGCAATCGGGAGACCTTCCGCTCGGCCCGCCGGTTTCCCCCTTCTGTCACATCCCCCCCGGCCCGAACGCGGCACGCGCGGAAATCCCCCCGGCGCTGTCGGCTTTTTTCGACTCTGGCGCGGCCCCTTTCCCCGGGGCATGCTCTGCGGCGAAGCCGTGCTGGGCTCGTGTCAGGTCGGGGCTGCGCGCCGGGAGGTGCGGTCCCGCAACGGACCGGCCGCCGCGGCATCGTGGCCGCTCCGGGGCCGGGATCTCAACAGCATCGATCGGCAGGACAGGGGAGGATTGCGCCATGCATCTCGTGCGAGAGCGGCACAGCGCCGGGGCGCGCTGGATGAAGCGGTTGTTTTCCGGGCTGTCGGTGCTGGGGCTGCTGGCGCTCGCGGGCTGCGGCGGCGGGCCAAGCCCGGTCTCGAGCGCGCTGCCCTCGGTGCCGACCGCGCAGAAGGCCTGCAGCAGCTGCGGCACCGCGCTGGTGTCGCTGTCGGATGCGCCCGGGGACTTCGTCAGCTACCTCGTCACCGTCGATTCGCTCACCCTGACCCGCTCCGACGGCCAGGTGGTGCAGACCGTGCCGCAGAGCACCCAGGTGGACTTCGCGCAGCTGGTCAACCTGTCGGAAATCCTGAGCGCCGAGCAGATCCCGGAGGGCCGCTACACCTCGGCGACCCTCACCCTCGATTACAGCCACGCGACCCTCGTGGTCGACACGGCAAGCGGCAGCGTCACGGTGCCGGCCGGCAACATCCTCGATGCCACCACCGGCCAGCCGCTCACCGGAACGGTGCAGGTCACTCTCTCGCTCGGCAGCGGCACCGCGCTGGTGGTGAGCCCGGGAGCGGTCTCGCACCTGGCGCTCGATTTCAACCTCGCGGCCTCCAACACGGTGGACCTGACCCCCAGTCCGCCCACCGTCACCGTCAACCCGGTGCTCAGCGCGAGCCTGCTGCCGGCCTCCGGCCAGCAGTTTCACGTCCGCGGTCCGCTGCTCAGCGTCAGCAGCGCCGACAGCGACTACGTGGTGACGGTGCGGCCGTTCGAGGACTCGAACGACGACTTCGGCCAGCTCACGGTGGACACCACCGCCACGACGCCGTTTCTGATCAACGGCACCGCCTACCCCCGCG
>JAKAFQ010000311.1 GCA_021817875.1 Pseudomonadota bacterium | reverse complement strand
GCAGAAAGAGAACCCGGTCGGGCTCCAGATCCAGGACGCGAACACCAAGATCGCCGCGATGAACGCGGCGCTCGCGGTCGCCCGCCAGCAAGGCGATTCGATCGACGTTGCGACCCTGAACGCGGGTCTCGCCAAGGCCCGCGAGAACCTCGCGAACCTGCAATTTGGGCCGGCGGTCGAGAAGATGCGCACCCAGATGGCCGAGGTTGCCTCGACCTGGGATGGAACGCAGACCGGGCTCCTAGAGAAGCAGCGCTCGATCGCCGCTCAGGCTCTCGCCAGTGTGGCGAAGGACTCGAAAGAGTACATCTCGATCCAGCGGCAGATCGCCCACCTCGACGTGCAGATTCACAAGGCCGCAAGCGACCAGATCATCGCGAACGCCCGCACCCGGATCTCGGCGATCAACGCCGACGAAAGCGCAGGCTCTCAGCAGCGCCTCGCCGAGGAAGCTGCCGTTTGGGCGCAAGTTCTCGCGAGCGATCGCATTACGGCCGCGCAGCGATTGGCGGCCCAGCGCTCCTACAACCAGGCCGTCGGGACTCTTGAGCGTCAGAGGGCCGCTCAGACGAACGAGATCCGTCGGAGCGATGCCAACACGGAAGTCGCGATCGACCGGATGAAGCTAGAGGCCCGCAAGAGCGAACTCTCCGCAGAAGTCGCCGCCGGCCAGATATCCGCGACTCAACGTCTCGAGATCCTGCGCAACCTCACACAGCAGGAATACGCGCTCAACCTGAAAGAGTTGCAGTCCGAACTCGCGGCGGTGAGCAAGCAGCCGGTCGAGTACGAGCGCGTCTACAACCAGATCCGTGAGTTGCGGGCGAAGCTCAACATCGATCTCGCCGCGCTCGATCAGAAAGAGGCGATCGATGCGGCGAAGGCCACTCGCGGCCAAGTGACGGCTTGGCAGCAAGGCGTCAAGGAGATCGAGGGGTTCGAGGGCGGCTTTATCAGCAACGTCCTCAGTGGTCGGCGGACGATGGGGCAGTCGTTGCTTCAGATCGGCGATCAGATCGTCACCCGCGAGATCCAGAACGACGTGCGGGCGATGACGACGAAGCTCTTGCTCGCCAACAACGAGGCGAACGCGAAAAAAGCCCTCGAGCAAGGCGGCCTCATCTACCACATCCTGTTCGAGAACGCCAAGACGGCGGCAACGGCTCAGGGCACCGCCATGCGCTGGATGCTCACCGAGGCGGCGGAAGCAAAGACGCTGGCGCTCAAAATCATGACCGCCGGCAAGACGATTGCGATTGACGCCGCAGAGGCAGCGGCCGGTGCGTTCAAGGCGATGGTCGGTATTCCCGTCGTCGGTCCCGTGCTGGCTGGAGCGGCCGCTGCGGCAGCACTGATCGAGGTCAAGAACCTCGCGCACTTCGACGTCGGCGCATGGAGCATCCCGACTGACATGCCGGCGATGGTTCACAAGAATGAGATGATTCTTCCTCCTCCGCAGGCGGATATTTTGCGCGGCGCGCTTGGGAGTCGCGGAACGAATTCCGGAGTGCAGGGCGGCTCCGGCGACGTGCATGTTCACCTGCACGGCCAGCGGGCCGGGGGATTGTTCACCGCCAACGAAGACGACCTGGTTGCGGCAATCAAGGCCGCGCATCGCGGCGGCGCTTTCGCATGAACGTATACCCGTCCGTCCCCGGCTATATGTGGGCGCCAATCATCGCGCCAGTTTGGAACTCGCAACTGCAAAAGACCGTCACCGGCCGTGTCGTTGCCGCCACTTATCAGCAGTACCCGCTTTATAAGTTCACGGTGTCCTACGAGATGCTCTCGGCGGCGACGTTCAATACGCTCCTGGCCTTCTTCAACCAGCAGCAGGGCAATGTCACGCCGTTCCTGTTCGACGCGGGACCGGGCAACGACAGCGTGACCGCTCAAGGGATCGGGACGGGAGACGGCGCGACCAAGACCTTTCAACTCCTGCGCTCCTACGGTGGATTCTCGGAGCCAATCGCTGCCGCGTTCGGCACGACTCACGCCTATGTGAACGGAACCGCACAGACGGCGACATTCAATAGCCCGTCGAACGGCTACGTCACCTTCACGACAGCCCCGGGTTCGGGGACCGCGGTTACCTGGACTGGCGGCTATTACTTCCAGTGTCGCTTTTCCAAGGGCACTGAGGAGTTCGATCAGTTCATGTCGCAGCTCTACAAGACCAAGAGCGTGTCGTTGGAGACGTACTGGTGAGGACGATTTCTAGCGCGCTCCAGACGGTCCTCAACAAGGGGGGGCCGTTCGTCGTTGCTGATTTGTTCACGATCACGCTCACGAACGGCACCGTTTTGCGCTGGACGACTAGCAATGCCGCGCTCACGGTGAGCGGCAACACGTTCGCCGCCGGTCCTCCGATTGAGCGCGATCAAGCGAAATGGTCGATGGGACTCAACGTCAACAAGATGAATGTGACGATCCTGGACGACGGATCGGCGACCGTCAACGGACAATCGCTCGTGAAAGCGGCGTGGCAGAAGTTCTTTGATTACGCCGAGATCGAGATCGACCGCTTCATTTCGGACTCGTGGACTAACACCACAGTGGGGTCGGTCCCGTGGTTCATCGGCTACGCCGGCCAGATCACCCTACAGGGCAAACAGATCAAGATCGCCGTCGAGTCGCCGCTCGCGATGCTGCAAGCGACGTTTCCGCGAAATTACGTCATGCCATCCTGCGCGAACACGTTCTGTGACGCGGTTTGCGGGCTTCTCAAGGCGAACTTCACGTCGTCCGGCACGGTCGGATCGGCACCGACGGCGAGTTCGTTCCCGCTCACGCTCTCGGGAGGGAACCTGCCGGACGGGACATTCCAGCAGGGCGTCGTCACATTCACGTCCGGCGTTAACAATGGCCAGATCCGTACCGTCAAGAGCTACGTCGGCGGAGTGATTACACTTACCTATCCGCTCTATGCGGTGCCCGCAGTCGGCGATGGCGTATCGGCATTGCAGGGCTGCCTCAAGACGCGAGCCGCTTGTACCGCCCACGGGAACCTCCCGCACTATCGCGGCTTCCCGTATGTGCCGGACCCATCGACCCAGTACGGAGGGCTTGCTGGAACATCTCCTGGGAACGGCCAGAACGCACCCGTCACGAACCCCGTTGGGCCGCGCGGACAGCATGGACATATCGTCCTCTCGTAACGCGGTCATCGCCGAGGCGATCGACTGGATCGGGACACCGTATCACCACCGCCAGGCCGTCAAAGGACGTGGGATCGACTGCGCCATGTCGCTGATCGAGTGGTTCTCGGCGGCTGGCGTCATCAAGCGATTTGATCCGGGCGAGTATTCGGCGAGCTGGTTCCTTCATCGGGACGAGGAGCGGTTCCTGGCCGGCGTCGAACGCTACGCGGTTCGCTTGCCGGAAGGCGTTGAGCCGCTCCCTGCTGATATTGCGCTCTACCGTTTTGGCCGTTGCATTGCTCACGGGGCACTGATCCTTGACGACACGTTCATCATCCATGCCTGCGCGATCGCCCGCAAGGTCGAGCGCCGCGAACGCTCTGCGATGCTCCCCCGGCTTGCCGGGTACTGGCGCGCGAAGGGGCTCGCGTGAGTAACCTCCTAGGAGGTGGAGCGGGTCAGCCGGTTGCGACCCAAGCGACCCGCTACAACGGGATGCAGGTGCAGGCCAGCCAGTACGGCATGGGGCTGCCCATCGTCTACGGCACTAACCGGATTGCCGCATCGCTCATCTGGTACGGTGACTTCCAGGCCATCGAGCACACGCAGTCTGTGGGTAAGGGCGGCGGCAACCAAAGCACGTCGTACACCTACTCGAGTTCGTTCCAGCTTGCGTTGTGCGAAGGGCCGATTGCTGGTCTCGGCACCATTTGGAAAGATTCCGGTGTCACGACGCTGTCGGACATCAACGGCACATTCTCGGCGGGTTCCTCATCTCAAGCCGCGTGGTCTCACCTATCCGGTGCAGCGGCGCTCCAATATCCGAACACCGCATGGGTCGGCTGCATCAATCTCGCGCTCGGCAGCTCCCCGACAGTCCCGAACTTCAACTGGGAGATTCAGGGATTACTTCGGTACGCGCCGACTGGTTCGCCTGCGATCATCGACGCGGAGCCATCTGCGATCATCACGGATCTGCTCACGTCGCCGACGCACGGCCTTGGGTTTACTCCGTACCTTGGAAGCCTGACGCAGTTTCAGAATTATTGCATCGCGAACAGCATCTTCCTCTCGCTCAAGGTCAACCAACAGACGACCATGAGCGACATCTTGTCGCGGCTCCTGAAGATCACGAACTCTCAGGCCGCGTGGTCGGACGGTCAACTGACGATCATCCCTTACGGCGACCAGACGGTCACCGGGAACGGCGTCACCTATACGCCGAACACGACGGTGCAGAAATACTTCACCGACTCGGATTACATCCAGCCGGTACAGGTGTCGCAGAAGCCTTCATCTGACCTGTACAACGTCGTGCGGCTCGAGTATGTCGATCGGTCGAACAATTACAACACCACGGTCGCCGAGGCGAAGGACCAGGGAGACGTAGACAACAGCTTCGGGATACGCCAGCAGGAGATGATCCAGGCCCATGAGGTGACCAACGGCACCCTGGCTCAATGGATCGCCCAGCAGATCCTCCAGCGCACGCTCTACATCCGGAACAAGTACGTCTTTACGACGACCATGGAGAACATCGCGTTTCAGCCGGGGGACGTGATCGCGCTCACCGATTCGCTGTCGGAATTGTCGAACGAGCCTGTCAGGATCGTCTCGATCAGCGAGCAGGGGTCGAACGAATTGCAGTTCACTTGCGAGGAGTTCCCTGCCGGAGTTGCCGTCGGCGCGACACAGACGGTTGAGCCAGGCGCAGGCTACATCCCCACTCCGAACGCAGCCCCAGATGCTACACAACCTGCGGTGATCTTCCGCGCGCCGCAGTACTTGAACAACGGCATTCCGGAGGTCTGGATCGGCGTCGGTGGCTCGGGGACGAATTGGGGTGGCGCGAACATTCTGCTGTCGCTCGATAACGTCTCGTACCAGAAGATCGGCGCCATCGCGCCAGGGTGCCGGTACGGGACGCTCACCGCCGCGCTTGCTGATTCGACCGCCTTTACACTCGTATCAGACACGGGAGCAATTCTGACCGATGATGCGGGCAACCAGCTAGGCAGGTCGGCCGCCACGGATCCGGATACCACGGACTCGTTCTCCGTCGCGCTCGATGCCGGGGGCACCCTATCTGGTGGGACATCCGCGGACGCGGACAACCTCGCGACGCTGATGCTCGTCGACCAAGAACTGATCGCCTACTCGTCGACGACATTGAACGGCGACGGCACCTACACGCTCGGCACCTACATTCGCCGAGGGTGCTATGGCACGACCATCGCCGCGCACTCGATCGGTGCTCCGTGGCTGCGGGTAGACAACACCTTCTTCCGCTACCAGATCGACCCGTCATTAGTCGGCCAGACGGTCTACATCAAGATCCAGCCGTGGAATCTCTACGGCGGTGGACTGGTGTCCGAATCGAGCATC
>JAKAFQ010000310.1 GCA_021817875.1 Pseudomonadota bacterium | reverse complement strand
GAGTGCCTTGTAGCCGGACACGCCGAATGTGCCGCGCACCGAGGATCCGGACTGACCGGACAGCCCTTGGGCCGCGAGGGACCCGAGCGATGCACTCGGCGGCTGCGACTGGGCAAACGCAAAGGCCCCTCCGAGCAGGAACGGGCTGAGGATAAAAACCGCGATGGATGTGCGCATATGGGGTTTCTAGTGAATGGGCCCGGCGAAAATGCTCAGATCGCTCCGGCCTGCCCCCGGTGTGCCGGAGGAGCGAGGGCCGGTGCGGTCTAGGTTCCGGCGCCGGCCCCCGGACGCAGGTCAGCCCCGCGGCGGCTTCGGAAAGCGGACCTGGCTCCACTTGCCGCTGAACGGGGTCTGCGTGGGGCTCACAGGTAAGCCGTTCGTGTACCCCTTGCGAAGCGCGGTGAGGTACTGCTTTGCTTGCGGCCAGCCGTTGCGCTCGAACTCGCGTAGCGCGTACGCCGTGGTCACCGCCCCCTCGACCTTGATGAACTGGCCCGGATTCATCGTCGAGCAGCGATCGTAGTTGAGCGCACCCGCCTTGCCGGCAGAGAACGAAACTGAGAGAGCGCAGCTCATCTGGTCGACGCGCTTTGAGAGCACGATGGTCGGCACGCTCGTGACCGAATACAGGTCATAGAGCCGCGGGTCGATCGAAATGTCCGCGCCCGCTCCCTTGCCCCAAACCAGTTCGCGCAGGTCCTTCACGATGAACTTATGCAGTGACGTGCCCTTCGGTATCCCGCGAAACACGAGCGGGGCCCCCGTCCACATCGACTCGACCTCGTAGGCCCTGAGCATCGGGAGCGGCATCGACCACGACACGAAGATGTAGAGCTGCGTCGGGCCGTGCGGGTTGATCCCGAGGAATCGCAGGAGACGGTCTCGTCGCCGCTGCATGGCCGGATTGGCAATGGTCTCCGCCTCGCGGCTCACTCGCTGCACGTCGGACTGAATCTGGGGTGAGTCCGCCGCCTTCTTTGCCGCCTGCTGCATCTCCCCGATGATCGCAGCGAACTGTGCTTTGTCCTTGGTCGAGAGATGATGGCGTGGCGCGAACGGCATCCGCAGAGGGTGCGCGAGGGCGAATGTACACGCGGCGAGTCCGGTCAGGACCAGTGCAGCGCTGAGTCGCTTTGCGGACATCAATAGCTCCTCACGCAGCATTCCACTCCCTGCCAGATCAGATCCACCATGCTCGTGTTGACAGGTGTATTGGTGATCAAGCCGGGGATCTGCTTGAACGGCAAGGCGCCGATGACGAGCGGCGCGCCCCGGGTCACCACCGGGTAGACCTCATCGACACGATACTGGCTCTTGATCCAGATCGGATTCGGGTGCGCGGCGCAGATTGCATCGGGCCCTATCGTCTGCCAGGCGAGTCCTTCCCTCGCGAGGCGCGCAATGAACTTGGCGAGTTCCAGGTTATCGACTTGGAAGGGAGTGAGCGACTGATTGGCGTTGCCGCTGAACGGATACACGCTCCCCCATGATCCGGCGCACCAGAACAGTGCATCGATTGGGTAGGCGACATTGGACGCCAGCGCGTCGGCGATGCAGGCCGTATTGGCGATCATATTCCCGAACAGTCCGGCCTCAGGGCTATAAAGGCCCGCCCAAAGGTCGTTCTGCCACGTCGGGTCGATCTCTGTCGCATACGCCAGTGCAAAGCCACCGCTGGAACGGCACCCGAGATCCTTGAACGCGGAGAAGAACGCGAACAGTGGATACTTGTACCAATGGATCTGCATTCGGGTGGACCCCGAGGTGCCCTTCTCGCCGCGATCGCTTCCGATGTACGCCTGCTCGCTGTTCTCCAGGGAGTAGCCCGAGAACAGGCTTGTGCCACTTCCGAGTGACGGTGCGCACCCAGCGTTCCTCTCCACCTCTGCGATGTACGTTGGCTGCCAGTACGTGACCCCGATCCCGAACGAAGGAATACCGAACGCGCCCGGGCACTCGCAGATTGGCGGGACGTACATCGCCGGCGGATCCCCGTTCGGTCCCATCGGCGCCCCCATGATGGTCAGCGGGAAGAAGTCGTTCCAGTTCGTGTCCGAGAGGGGATTGAACAGCTTCCCGTGACAGACCGAGGCCGTTGCGGCGGCGAAGGCAGCGCCCGAAAACAGGAACGCAGCCGTCATCGCGAGCAGTGAGCGGAACACGCGACGCCGACGGGAGCTATCGGGCGCTGACATGGCGGATCTCCTTCGAGGCTGGCGCAGTGTGCGGGGCGAGCGCCGGCCAGGCGGTCGCGAGTTGCGAGGTGGAGTAGGGCGGCCCAAAGGCAGTCATACCTAGGCGCATGCGCTCAGCGCCGCTTCCTGGATAGAGCAGCGCAGGGATCGCGAACACCGGGAAGCGGGCGAGCATCGCGTTCGTCGCTTCGAATACCGGTCGACCCCAAGATTTCGAGAGCGGCTGCGGATCGTTCCCGTCGACGTCCACCGGCATGATGCGCTCGGGGTATTTGGACAATGCCGCTCGGACGAACGCACGCTGCGATCGTGATGCGGAGTCGAAGAACAGCATCGCCTGTATCGGGCGCTCAACCGAAAGTGGATTGAAGCGGGTCCCCTTTCGATACAGGATGACCCAGTGCCACTGGCCCATGGGGTCCTTCCGCGGCACGAGGATGTCGTGGCTCAGGATGATCGAGGGGTCGATCCAGTGAGTCGTCGTCGAACCGATCGTTGGGATATCACGCTGGGGGAGCGTCTTGAGATAGCGATGGGCCGAATGAGCAATCTCGTTCTGGACGTGCGACCACTTCACGTGAGCGGCCTGCTCGGCGAGAAACTTGCGCATGTCGATCTCGATGATCGGCCAGGTCTTGCCCTGCACACCAAGGTCGGTCGCGCGGCAGATGCCGGACGGCGCGAGGATCGTGAGGACGGCCGCGATAAACAATGCGCCTCTGGTGTTCATTTCTTTCTGAGTTCGATCTTGGAGATGTCCACTCCGAGGATGCTCGAGCTGATCGAGATCTCCTTGAGCAGACGGATGTAGCTGATGTGCTTGCGGGAGTGAATCTCCTTGAGATCCATCCCTGACGCCAAGTCCTGCAGGATTTCGTACTGAACTGTGGTCAGGCGGCAGGCGTATTCATCGAATAGCCGTGCGCGGCTTTGCTCAAGTGCTGATTCCCCGTGCTCGACGACAAGCGTGTCCTGATCGGTCGGTAGCTCAGCTTCCGCGCTTTGAGTCCGGGGCACGATTTGATCGTCGTCGTGCACATCGTCGGTCCGGTGGAAGCGCTCCATATCCTCCCAGGAGAATGCCGGAGCGAGTATTCCGTCGGGCGCGTACCGTGTGCCATCGGCACGCTTGCGAAATCCGTTGCCGGGCAGTCGCGCAATGTTCTGAATGTCGCGGCGGACGCGCAGCGCCGCCTGAGCGGCCATGCTGTAGGCGTACTGGAGAACCTGTTCTGGCTCGAACTCGTCGGTCTTCGCTCTGTTCGTCGCCCACGCCAGTCGAATCTCCTGAGCCGCGTCTTCCTCGAGTTCGCGCGGGACCTTTGCTTTCCGGAAGGTCGATCTGATGATGCGCAGCTCGAGTGGCTGCGTGCCCTGATGCGGGCGGCAAGCCATGAGGTAATCGAATACCGAGCCGCCTACCGGGAAGCGCGGCGGCGGATCGAAATCACGGACACTGTCATTGGCTTTCGACATTGCGGGATGCGAGAAGGTCACGCAGCGCTCGGGTTGCGATCCCGTCCGCGGCCTGGCGGGCGACCGTGAATACCTCTCTCGCGTGCTCCTTGTGTGCCGTTCATGCCCTGACTCGTCTCGCTATGACGAGCCGACTCTTGAGCTGTCTCGTCGGGTCAGGCCGCGCTCGCCGCGTCGGCGCTGCCCGCACTCTCCCTCAAGTGCTTCTGGAAGTCCTTATCGCCGGCCATGAACGACTCGAGCATCTGCTCGGTCAGATCGCCGAGTTTGATCTCCTTGCCGTAGTTCTTGGCATAGAGCCGTCGGTACTCCTCGAGGCGCTTCCAGGTGCTCTGGCGCAGGCCGACCGGCTTGCGCTCGATGGGATCTTTTTCGGGTAGCTTTCCGAGTTTCATCTGTCTCTCTCGCAAGGGTTCTCGTGAATCGAATGCCGACGGTGATCCCGCTGGCTGGCGGGCGCAATATAGCGGCGGACGAAATCAGGCAGCAAGGATAAAACCGTGTAGGTTCCCGAATGGAGTTCAGAAATTATCCAGCGCTACGCCGAAGTCGCCTCTTCGATGTCAACCTCGGACGCTCCGAGCTGCTGCATCTGCAGCCAGGAAACCTCTGTGTATCCGGCCCAGAGGAAAGGCGGACGGATGTCGCACTTGGCGAGAACCACGCGCGATAAAATATGCGGATTGGTGATCTTCTGTTCGCGCACGTAGCTGTCGATACCGGACAGCAGAGAAGATTCATGCGCGTTCATGCTCGAGTAGACGAACACAATTCGGTCGAGCAGCAGCTTGCGGCTGCGATCCAGCCATGTGCCGGTCTTTCCTGAGAGAGCGATGATCTTGCCGCGCTCGCCGCGGGGCTTGTAGTAGCTCTCCACTTCGATCCAGTCGACCGCGGTGATATCTGGGTCGAGCCCTCGGATCGCTCCGTTGACGAGCACGAGGCCGTCCGGGATCTTCTTGAACTGCTCGGCAAAGGTCTTGCGCGAGATTCCATTCAGGCCGCGATAGATCGCGTACTCACTGTGCGTAGTGAGTCCCATGATTTCCTTCTCGATGAGATAGCAGGTGCCGAGCGTGCGGTGGATGAATTGCGGCCCGGTGACGGAGGTGATCCCGCGTCCGCTTTTCACTTCGTCCTCGATCGAGAGTCCGAGACGGTTGGCGCCGATCCAGGTCAGCAGGTAGGAGCAGCCTCCAAGCGGATTGCCTATGCGGAACACCTGCTTCGCTTCCAAGAGTCGCGCCAGCGTGCGGGAGGTCATCGACTTTCTAGTCGTGGGTGCGGACGTAGGCCATATCGCACGACCGATGTCCGTGTGTCGGACGTGGCCGTATCGATGCAGCAGGGTGAGGACTGCAAGTTCATTGTGGTGCGCACGAATGTGGTTATTCTTCATCGCAATTTTCATTTCGAAGGATGTACGGAAAAACGAACGCTTCTGTCGTCAACGGGGTAGTTCGCTGGGGTCGAGAACACTGGTTGTCGAGTGAATTGCTATAGTCAAATTGCGGCGGGACTTTCCGGTGCGCCCGTTTTCTTTGCAGAATCACTGGGATAGGAGAGTTCGTGCAAAGTGGGCGAGCGGACCGCTGAGGCGATAAAAGCCGGTGGAATAATTCCGGGTGGCGTCCTGCAAAACATCCTGTGGCCATGAAGGGTGTTTTATATGTTTTTTATCCCCAACGAGGCCCCTGCGGCGACGTCTTGGCGACAGTAGGCTCCGATTTATCGCGTCATGGAACACCGTCGGCAGGGTGGCTGGCAGGACTCGTCGACAGCCGGTGATCGCGAGCAACGTAATCCTCGCAAGACTCCTCTGTGGACGGCTTACGCATGCTCGACGAGCCCGCCCTG
>JAKAFQ010000309.1 GCA_021817875.1 Pseudomonadota bacterium | reverse complement strand
CTCGCTATTCGATCGGATCTCGCCGGTCCTGCAGTCAGAGACGATTCAGAGCACAGCCGCCATCCAGGCGGCGCGCCAATCCTGAGGGGCGCCCGCTTAATATGATCGCCGTGACGTGGGTCGTTTCCGTTGCGTTCGCAGGAGCCTCCATGAATTCAGTGACACACGCACTGTTGACTCGACGCGAGACCTGGATGGGATGGGCGATGCGCGAAGGGAAGGCCGTCTCGACGCGCCGCGATCTGCTTCCACCCGACATCGCCGAGGAGCTCTCGAAGCTTCAGGATCGCGTGCCGCCGTTCAGCGGTGCCGTGGCGCGTGAGGCGATCGAGCGCAGTCTCGGCAGGCCGGTGGGCCAGATCTTCGCCGCCTTCGACGAGACGCCGCTCGCCGCGGCGTCCATTGCGCAGGTCCATGCGGCCCGCCTCGAGAACGGCCGGGAAGTGGTCGTGAAGGTGCTGCGCCCGGGCATGCGCGCGCGCATCGAGAAGGATCTCGAGGTGCTCTATTCGCTGGCCGGCCTGGCCCAGGCCTACTGGAGCGAGGCGCGCCGGCTGCGTCCCGTGGAACTGGTTGGAGAATACGAGAAGACCATCATCGACGAGCTCGACCTGATGCGCGAGGCAGCCAATGCCACGCAGCTGCGGCGAAACTTCTCCGGCTCACAGATGCTGTACGTCCCCGAGGTGTTCTGGGACTACTGTCGCATGGACGTGATGGTCATGGAGCGCATCCACGGCATCCCCATCAGCGACATGGCGCGGCTGCGCGCCCTCGGGACCAACATCGCGCAGCTCGCCGAAAACGGCGTGCGCATCTTCTTCACCCAGGTGTTCCGGCACAACTTCTTTCACGCCGACATGCACCCGGGGAACATCTTCGTCCTGACGGACGATCCGGCGCGGCCGCGCTATGCCGCCATCGACTTCGGCATCATGGGAACGCTCGCTC
Organism: Pseudomonadota bacterium; assembly: GCA_021817875.1. The sequence continues at coordinate 4,583 of JAKAFQ010000309.1, read as the reverse complement.
CGCGTGACCAGCATTACCTGGCGGAGAACTTCCTGGCGGTTTTCGAGCGCGACTACCGCCGCGTGGCGGTGCTGCACATCGAATCGGGCTGGGTGCCGCCCGGGACCCGTATCGACGAGATGGAATCGGCCATTCGCACCGTCTGCGAGCCGATCTTCGAGCGACCGCTGCGGGACATCTCCTTCGGCCATCTGCTGCTGCGCCTGTTCGAGATCTCGCGGCGCTTCGACATGCAGATCCAGCCGCAGCTGATGCTGCTGCAGAAGACCCTGTTCAACATCGAGGGGCTGGGACGGGAGCTTTACCCGCAGCTCGACATCTGGAGCACCGCGACACCCATCCTGCGCGAATGGATGCGCGAGCGCGTGAGCGTCGGCCGGCTGTGGAAGAACCTGCGGCGTCAGCTGCCCGACATCATGGACTCGATCCAGGCCCTGCCATCGATGCTGCAGCAGTCGGTGCGCCGGGTGCATGAGCCGGCATCCCACCCGGAGGTGGCCGCCATGAGCCAGCTGCGCGATGAGATGCGCCGGGCGGCACGGCGACGCGATGCGGTGACGGTGGGCGCGACGGTGCTGCTCGGCGGTCTGGTGTGGCTAGCGGTCGCGCCGGTGACCTGGCCGGGCTGGGTGCTGAGCACCGGCGGCGTGGGCGGACTGCTGGCCGCGTACCGCTGGTTATAGCGTCCGGCGCGGGGCCTCGGGCGGCGCGCGCCGCCCGGCCCCCAGCCTCAGCGCGACGAAGGTACCTCGATGAGGCGCATGGTCGCCGTGGCCTGATCGCCGCACCCGGGCAGCTTGATGTCACCCTTCTGCCGCAGAGTCTTCGCGTCATAGATGGCGATGTCACACATGGTCCCGCCGGCGTAGACGTCCCGGCCGTCCGAGGAGATGGCCACGGAGTAGTACGTGTGCGGCAAATTGACTTGCCGGGCGACGTCCCAGCGCCGGGTGTCGATCTTGGTGAGTTGCGTGTAGACCCCGTACGCCCACCGGCGGTTCGGACTCAGCACGGTGGTGAAAATCGGCGCAGTAGTGCGTGCGAAATCGTGGTAGGCGAGCGCTCCGGTACGCAGGTTGAGCGTCATGAGCGACGTTTCCGGCACCCCGGCTGCGGGCAGCCCCGGCCCAGTGAGGGTCGAATAGATGGGGGTGGAGAAGATGCCCGTCGGTTCGCTGACCGGCCAGACGGCCAGCAGGTCGGGAATGGAATGGTCGGGCCGGTTCCAGTCGAGAATGCCGCGCTTGCCGATCAGCCGTCCGGTCTTCAGATCGAACTGATAGAGATTGAAGCCAATGGCGTAAAAGCTGCGGCCGTCGCGCTTGGCGAGGACCATCGCGATACGCCGCGGCGCCGGGAACTCCCGCAAAGGCTGGGCGTGCAGACCGCCCGCGGTGCTGAATATCGCGAAGCGGGGCGGTTCGGCGGTGTACTCATCGATTCCCAGGCGCGTCGGAACCTCATACACGATGAGTTCCTTGCCATCCGGAGTGACATCGAAGCCAAAGACGCATCTCACCCGCTCACCGGGCGAGGACAGGTCGGCACGGAAGACCTCGCGTCCGGTCTTCAGATCGATGCCGGCGATGCTCTCCATTCCGTTGATGAGCAGATACGCGATCCGGCCGTGCGGCGAGGGAACGATGGTGCCCACATAGTCATGGGCCCCGGGGATGTGGAACTGCGAGACCACCGCCCGTTTCTGCGGATCGACGACGAACAGCGAATCCGGCTTCGTAGCCGTCAACAACTCATCGTGCATCGTCGCGCCGTGTGCGGCGGCGCCGGCCGAAAGCACCCCGGTCAGGACCAGGGCAGCGAATATCTTGCGTGTCAATCGAGACCCCTCTTGCCGTAAAGCGCCACGCCGGACCTCGCCACGCGCCACCGCAGCGTCAGCCCGGCCGATCGTGTTTCCGGGACTGTGCCAGACGCCGCACGCCGCCGAGTTGCCGGACGCTGAATCCGGTCTCGGATGTCTGCCGCGTGCCCGGCGCATGGCGCATCCGGATAACCCCTTCCGCCCCATCGTCGGAACCGGTTGCGACGCCGAACATACCACGGCATCACGCGGTACGCGATCCGTGCAGGACGTGACATCCAGTTCGCGTCCACGGGCGCCCGGCCCATCCTGGCGACGGTCAAGCCCGGATGCGCCGACGCACGCAGCGATCGGCGCACACGCGCCTTCCTGGCCCGCAAGCTGCGGCTGACAGAGCGCGGCGCGGCACGGCCGCCTGGCCGTCACGCCGGCAAAAACGCTCGAGCACCCGGATCGCAGGCGACGGGCGCCACACCCGTCGTATGCAGCGGGTGCCCAGTCCTTCGCGCACGTCCGTTTTGGCATTTCGGGCCTATTCTGGTATTATAATACCAGAATGCGTCGATGATGGTGAATTGTGCGGCAGGCTGCGCGCCCTGGCGGGAGCGCGGCACGAGACGGGCAGCAACGATGTACGAAATCCGACTTCACGGCCGCGGCGGACAGGGAACGGTGCTCGCGGCGACGATCCTCGCCGCGGCGATCATCGAGGAAGACAAGTTTGCGGTGGCGATACCGTCCTTCGGCTTCGAGCGGCGCGGTGCGCCGGTGGCGGCCTATCTGCGCATGGATAGCCGCGAGATCCGCCGCATGACCAATATCTATCGTCCCGACTGTATCATCTGCATCGATCCGACGGTGTCCAGGACCGTGGACATTTTCGCGGGCCTCAGTCCTGGCGGCACTCTGGTGCAGACCACGAACAAGCCGCTCGATCAGCTGGTGCTGCCCGCCAGCGTGAGCACGGTCGGACTGTGTGACGCCGTTGCCATTGCGCTGCAGATCTTCGGGCGGGCCATCACCAACACCATCATGCTCGGCGCGTTCGCGCGCACCACGGGACTGGTGTCGATCGAGGCGCTCGAGCGGGCCCTGCACGAGTCGGAGTTCCGTGACGCCGGACTGCAGCAGAACCTGCGCGCGCTGCGCAGCGGCTACGATGAAACCAGCGTCCATCGCCTGACGCGTGAGGCCGCCGCATGATCCGCCAGTCCCGAGCATTCTTCGACGAACAGCAGATCCCGGACGATCTGTGCCCGATCGCAACACGGCCGAACCCGATGCTGCCGGGAGACTGGCGCAGCCTGCGGCCGGTCGTGGACCGTGCCAAGTGCGTCAAGTGCGCGGTCTGCTGGCTCTACTGCCCGGTGCAGTGCGTGGTGGAAAAGACCGCGTGGTTCGACATCGACCTCGCAACCTGCAAGGGATGCGGAATCTGCGCCCAGGAGTGTCCGCACCGCGCGATCACCATGGTCGAGGAGGGAGGCTGATGTCTGCGGTCGCACCGGTTCCAAAGAACCGATTGCTGGCTTGCGACGGCAACGAGGCAGCGGCGCTGGCGGTCGCGCTGGCGCGCGTTGACATGGTGGCCGTCTATCCGATCACCCCACAGTCGTCCCTGGTGGAGCATCTGGCCAAACTCATCGCAGATGGCCGGCTTCAGGCAGAACTGGTGGACGTCGAGGGCGAGCACAGTGTGCTGTCGGTCCTGCAGGGGGCCGCGCTCGCCGGTGCGCGCACCTTCACGGCCACTTCGGGTCCCGGGCTCGCCTTCATGTTCGAGCCTTACGTGCGCACGCCCGGACTGCGCCTGCCCATCGTGATGTCGATCGTCACACGCGACACCCTGACGCCACAGGGCGTGTGGGGCGGACATCAGGATGCCATGTCGGTGCGCGAAGCGGGCTGGGTGCAGATGTACTGTGAAACCGTACAGGAAGTGCTCGACACGACGATCATCGCCTATCGTGTCGCGGAGCGGCGCGACGTCATGCTTCCGGTCAACGTCTGTCACGACGGCAACTATCTGTCCTACGGCACTGCGCGCATCGAGCTGCCGGAGCAGAACGCGGTCGACACTTTTCTCGGAACGCCCGACGTGAACTGGCACGTGGCGCTCGACCCCGAGCGGCCGATGGCGGTGGATCCGCTGACCGGCGGCCCCGGCGGCCCGGGGCCGGCGATGTTCGTGCGCTATCGGCGCGGCCAATGCTCTGGCATGCGCCACGCGCTCGAGGCCATCTGCGAAGCGCATGAGGAATGGGGGCGACTCACCGGGCGCTATCACGCGCCGCTGATCGAGCGCTACCGGATGGAGGGCGCGGAATTCGCGCTCGTGACGCTCGGCTCGATGACCGGTGCCGCGAAGGACGCCGTCGACGAAGCGCGTGCGCGCGGCCGCCCGGTCGGCCTCGTCAAGGTGAAGACTTTCCGGCCGTTCCCGGCGGCGGAAGTGGCCGACGCGCTGCGGCCTCTGCGGGCGTTCGGCGTCGTCGACCGCTCCGTCGACTTCGGATGGAACTGCGGACCGCTGTACCGGGAAGTGCTCACCGCTCTGTATGAAGGCGCACGGATTCCGTCGCAATCGTTCATCGGCGGCCTGGCGGGCGCCGACCTCACCGTCGAGCAATTCGCAGAGGTCATCGAGACAGTCGGACGACTGCGGGGCGCGACGAGCCCGACAGACACCCTGTGGCTGAACGCACAGGATTGACCCCGCCGAGGTGATCGCGATGGAACAGACCGATTATCTGATTGCCGG
>JAKAFQ010000308.1 GCA_021817875.1 Pseudomonadota bacterium | reverse complement strand
ACGGATTTTACAACCCGGTTCGCCTGCACTCATCACTCGGATACTTGTCGCCCAACGATTATGCGCGCAGAATGCAACACGTCGATCAGCTCCCGTCTATGAGGTCCGCTGCGTAGGGACCACTTCAGTGTGCCGTCTGCGTCACCCGAGCGGCTGGGTGATCGAGTGCGGCAGTTGGCCGGAGCCTGTGTGGATGGCGCAGCTGATGGCAAGGGTGCAGCCATGATGCGCCCCTGTGGTGAGGGACTTCAGGTCTTGCTGTATCGCGAGCCTGTCGATATGCGCAATTATGCGGAGTTCGCCGTTATGCGGAGCCGGTGGTGGTGCGCGTGGTTGCAGCCGGGATTTCCGGCGCCAATTACTCAGCATAATGGGTCCTGGGTGTGGCAGCGGTCGCGAGCATCGCCAAGAGGCGGTCAGGGGCGCGGAAGCGACCTCGTTTGATACCCGGAGGGATCATGGCGGACAGGGCTTCCAACTTCTCCGTCGGGTCAGCACGCAGGTAGATTTCCGTGCTTTGAAGTGTCGCGTGGCCGAGCCAGAGTGAGACCTTGCGGACATCGTGCGTCGCCTGGAGTGTATGCATCGCGCAGGTGTGTCGGAGCACGTGCGGGGAGATGCGCTTCTTGCTCATGGAAGCCTGGTGGGCAACGGCGCTCGTGACGTGTTTGGCGAGGATGTATTCGAACCCGGCGCGGGTGATGCTCTGGCCCCTGGCATTGAGAAAGAGCTCCGATGCAGACTGTGGAGTTCGTACGGCGAGCCATGCTCGCAGCGCCGTGACGGTCTCTTTCCATAGCGGAAGTATGCGCTCACGGCGGCCTTTCCCCTGTACATGGACCGTGGCCGGCGGGCGCAGCTCCAGATCCTTCAGCTGAAGTCCCACCAGTTCCGACACGCGCAGTCCGGCGGCGAAGGCGAGATGGAGCATCGCCCGATCGCGCAGTCCACAGGGGGTATCCAGCGGGGGAGCATCGAGCAGTGCCTGAAGCTCTGAGCGTGTCAGATAATCGATGAGCTTGTCGTCAGCCTTCTTCATCGGGATCGCATGGATCGAGCGTGATTGGTCCAGTGAGGACACCAGACGGTACTCGAGATACCGAAAGAACGCCTTGATCGCCGCCAGGCGTGCGTTGCGCGTCTTCGGTCCATTCCCCCGCTCGGTCTCCAGATGATGCAGGAACGCCAGGACCATCGGCGCATCGAGCTGCTCGACTTGTAGAGTGGACGGTTGTGCCTTGAGTCGATCCGCCGCGAAGCACACCAGCAGCCTGAACGCGTGGGCGTAGGTCTCGGAGGTATGCGGGCTGGCACGGCGGTCGCGTGGGAGGTACTCGCGCAGAAAATCGCTGAGATGGGGTGCGAGCGCGGTCATGGTTGCGCTCCGCTGTGAAGCGACTCGCCAAGATGCGCGATCTGGCGCATCAGGGTCGGAGTGGCCTGCAGATACCAGTAGGTGTCCGACACATGCGTGTGTCCGAGATAGGTGCTCAGCGCGACCGCGTGTCGCGCGACCTCGGCAGCGGTGCCGGTGCAGCGTTCGAGCGAACGAACCGCGAAGGTGTGCCGCAGATCGTGGATACGCGGGCCTCGCTGACCGGGTCCGGCTCGCAAGCCGATCGAACGTGCAAGGTGGAGGAACGTGCTGACGACGGTGGGGTAACGCAATGCCACGCCTTTGCGGGATATGAACATTGCATGTGAGGTCGTCGCGACACGGGCACGCTGCCGCAGGTACTCCCGTAATGCCCGGTCTGTGCTCTCGTGCAGCGGAACGAGACGACTCTTGTGGAACTTTGTCGTGCGCACGATCAGCCCGTCCTCGGTGAGATCATCAACCTCGAGGGCCAGTGCCTCGGAGATACGCAGACCGGTCACGGCCATCAAGGCGAACAGCGTCCGGTACGTGATGGGCTGTATCGCGTGTCGCGGGGAGAGTCGCGAGGCCGCCCCGAGCAACGCGGCGATCTGCTCCGGGGTGTACAGGTGGGGTGACCGGCGCTTGAACCAGGCTCGGCCGAATGCCTCGGATGGTGGCACCTCGTGGCGTAGGTCTTCAGCTCGCATTGCGAGTGCGAACCGTCGAACGGTGGCCAGACGGTTGTGTCGCTGCGGAGGTGACGGAGCCTGTCCTGCCCAGTTCAAAACCGTCTCAGTGCGGACGAAACGATCCCCGTGCTGCTCGGCGAATACGCCGAAACTGCGCAGCAAAATATGCTGGGAGCGGAACTTGAAGCCCATCGACTGGTGCAGATCGACGTAGCGGGTGATGTCGTGAGTCAGCATGATGAGCCCTCCGGCCAGGGCTGCGCGAGAGGCGCAAGCATCGCCATATCGACCTTCGCATAATGAGCAGTCATATCCAGTGAACGATGGCGCAGCATGCTCGAGACGGCCTCCAGGCTCGCGCCCGCACGCAGCATCGCCGTCGCCGCCGAGTGCCTCAGCAGCGTCGCTCCCCGGGACGGTGGATCGAGGATCCCGGCCTTGCGAAGTGCGGCGGAGACCACGCTCGATACGGTGCCGGAGTGCCCCAATGGCCGGTGAGGCGCCTGCATGCACAGGAATAGCTGCTCGATCGCCACCGGCGGGCGGGCGCGCTGGAGATAGGCCAGCACGGCATCGCCGGCAGCTTGCGGGAGGGGCAGGCAGACTTCGCGGTGGCCCTTGCCACAGACCTTCACCGTGCCGCGGTGCCAGTCGATGTCCGCGATGCGCATCTTCCTGATATCGCCAGCGCGAAGACCCAACTGGGAAAGCAGCAGCAGGATGGCCCGATCACGCAGTCCCGTGGCCGTCTCCGTGTTGCAGGAACCAATGACCTGCTCGACCTGCTGAGCTGGCAGATATCGTGGGAGCGCTGAGAGTCGCCATTGCGGAATCGTCGGGATCGCCTGATCCAGGCCCGGTTGGCAGCGCCCTGTCGAAGTCAGAAATCTCAGATAGGCGCGCAACGCCCTGACGATGCAACGCGTCTGAGCGCTGCCGTGGCGACGCGCTTCGCGAAGCACGAAATCCCGGAGGACTGCGGCCGACAAGCCCGCCCCCTGCGAACCGAATGGCAACGATAGCCGCAACAACAGACCCTCGTAGTGGTCGGCGGTACGGATCGCCACGCCACGGTGCTGGAGGAGCCACTTGCGAAAGTCCGGCATGGAAGGCCGCGGTTCGGGAGAAGGCAAGCGTGCCTCGACAACGCCCTGTCGCTCCAGGTAGCGAACAAAACACCGTACGCGCCGGACATACCTCTCCGAGACATGACGCCACCTGCGACCTCCGGGACAACGACAGCGGTGCTGCGCGAACCGCTCGACGGCATCGTCGTTCAGGTCTCGGACGGCGCGACTGGTGCGTCTCGCCCACTCCGCAAAATGCGCCACGGACATGGCGTATCCGAAGATGGTCAGCCCTGAATAGCCATCACCTGCGAGCGTGCGGGCAAATCCATTGAAGTGCTCGGCGAGCGGGCCGATCTTCAGAAAGGGAGCGCTCGTGCCTACTGAATGCGTCGCTTTGGCCATCGCTCTTCTCCAGTCTGCCGCCGGGGTGGCGGCGGTCGGGAGAAGCCTATAGTTATGCGTAGTCCACGGCGCCGTCCGAGCTTGACCGAGACTGTGGTTTTGTCGATCGCTCCCGATATCCCCCGATCACCGGCTCTGCATAACGGCGAACGCCGCATAATTGCGCTTATGCGGAGCACAGCATAAGCGCAAGGGCCGCAATGGCCTGGCGGCGCTCGCGCAGGAGGTGATGAAGGTCGATGTGTTCTCGGGGGCGCTGCTGATCTTCGTCGGCAAGCACTACAACGCCGTGAAGATCCTCTACTGGGACAGGAACGGCTTCGCGCTCTGGCACAAGGTGATCGAGAGCCGGGAGAAGTTCATCTGGCCCAGGCTCCTCGAGGCCGATGTAGTGACGCTGACTGTGGAGCAGCTCGAGTGGCTGCTCGAGGGATACGACATCTGGCGACAGCCGCACAAATTGCTGAGATTCAAACACGCGGCGTGATGGTTGGATGTTGTTTTCGGCGGCGGGCGCGGTATAATTGTCTCCGTGCCCGCCCCCTCGCGCCCCGCTCAAAAGATCCTCGATCAGAACGCTGAGCTTGCGGCGCGGCTAAAAGTCTCCGAAGAGTCCCTCCGCCAGCTCAAAGCCTCCCACGAGCAACTGCAGGCCGAGCACGCCCAGGCGCTCGAGCGCAAGGGGCTGCTTGAGGAGGAGGTGCGGTGGCTGAAGGGCCAGCTTTTCGGTCGCTCTTCCGAACGGCTCACCGCGCCCAATGTCTCCCCGGATCAGCAGAAGATGCTGTTCAACGAGGCGGAAGTCCTCGCCGCCATCGAGGCGGCGGAGGCCCTCGATGCGCAGCGCACCACCGTAGTGGCCGCGCACGAGCGCAAGGCGCGCCCCCACACCGGCGGCCGCGAGCCGATCCCCTCCCATCTGCCGCGCCAGGAGATCGTGCACGACCTGCCGCCGCAGCAGAAGTGGTGCGAGCACGAGGCAGTGTGCTGGGCGCGGGAGCGGATCGGGGAAGAAGTCAGCGAGCGCTATCACTACGAGCCGCCGAAGGTGTGGGTCGAGCGGCATGTGTATCCGAAGTACGCCTGTGGGCACTGCCATCAGGGCGTGCAGGTTGCCGCGGCGATCAAGAGCATTCTGCCGAAGTCGAACGCCAGCGCATCGCTCCTGGCGCACGTGGTCACTTCCAAGTTCGACGATGGACTGCCGATCTTTCGCATCTGCCGTCAGCTCGAGCGCCAGGAGGTGTGCCTGAGCCCGGGAACCGTGGGGACCTGGGTCAACACGGTGGGCGCTGAGACCACGATGCCGCTGATCAACTTGATGAACGACGAGCTGCTCGCCGAGCCGGTCGTTCAGATGGACGAGACGTACCTGCAGGTGCTGCGCTCCGAGAAGGCGCCGAGTACAGATCACTACATGGTGGTGCGCGCCGCAGGTCCACCCGGTCGGCGCATCGTGCTGTTCAGCTACACACCCTCGCGCACGGCATCGGCGCTCAAGGAGCTGCTGATCGGCTCGGACGGGCCGTTCCGCGGCAAGCTCCTGACCGACGGGCTCGAGCTTTACGACATTGTGACCGAGGAGCTGGGTATCCAGCACTTTGGTTGTCTACAACATTGCAGGACGTACTACCACAAGGCGCTGAAGGTCACCGAGCTGCCCTCCGGGCAAGCTTTGGCGCGCGTGGCGATGGAGGAGTACATCGGACCGGTGTTCAAAACGGAGCGGCAGCTGAAGGAGTTGCGTGAGGAGCGCGAGCGCGCTGGCGCCACGTTGGGAGCCGATGAGATCCTAAAGCGTCGCCAGGAGCACTCCGCGCCTATCCTGGCGGCGTTCAAGCGCTGGGTCGACGACCTTCTGCCCGGGGTTCCTCCGCAGAGTGCCCTCGGCAAGGCGCTCGCGTACACCACAAAACAGTGGCCGAAGTTGGTGCGGCATCTCGAGCACCCCGACGTTGCGGCCCACAACAACTATATCGAGAATTTGATCCGTCCCTTCAGCCAGGGCCGACGGGTATGGCTCTTTGCGAACAGATCGG
>JAKAFQ010000307.1 GCA_021817875.1 Pseudomonadota bacterium | reverse complement strand
GGTGATCGCGCTGTGCATGGCCGGGTACCTGGCGGCGGTCACGCAGTCCCCGCTCACCTCGTTCGTCATCGTGATGGAGATGACCAACGGCACCGCGATGGTGATCCCGCTGATGGCCGTGGCGCTCGCCTCCGCGCGCCTCGCGGGGCTGTTCACGCCGCCGCTCTATCACGCGCTCGCCGAGGACCGCTACTACCACTACCGCCCGCCGCCGGAAAGCGGCATCGAGGCGCGTGCACCCTGAGACGCCGGCCGCGGACAGCGCCGGGGCGGTGCGCGAGCGATGTTGCAAGGGATTCAGAATTCTTGAGAAATCTCCCCGCCGCGGCATACGGGTGCGCGCGGGCGAGGTGATAGGCTCGCCGCATGGATCCTCACGACACCGAAGGCCCGGCTGACCGGGCGACCCCGGACCTCGCGGGCGAGCAGGCGGCGCGAGCGGCACGCCACCGGCGCATGGCGCTGATCGGCGTGGCGGCGTTCCTGGCGCTGATCGCCGTTGCGATCCTGCGCCATCACGATGCGGCGAAGCGGGGCCGTTTCGGCGCGTTGGGCCCGATGCCGGTGAGCGTCGCGAAGGCGGGCACCGCCGATGTCCCGGTGGCGATCGATGCGCTCGGCACCGTCACGCCGCTCGCCACGGTGAACGTGCGGCCCCAGGTGAGCGGGCCGCTGGTGAAGCTCGCGTTCACCGAAGGCGAGACGGTGCGCGCCGGGGCGCTGCTCGCCGAGATCGACCCGCGGCCCTACCAGGCGGCGCTCGACCAGGCGCTCGGGCAGCTCGAGACCGCGAAGGCCGCGCTCGCCACCGCGCGCATCGACCTCGGGCGCTACCAGCGGCTGCTCGCCCAGGATTCGATCGCCACGCAGATCTACGCCGATCAGCTCGGCACCGTGCGCCAGGACCAGGCGACGGTGGACGCCGACCGCGCGGCCGTCGAGACCGCGCGGCTGAACCTCGGCTACTGCCGCATCCGCTCGCCGGTGAGCGGCCGGGTCGGCTTGCGCCAGGTGGATCTCGGCAACCTCCTGCAGGCCAACCAGACCACCCCGATCGTCACCGTGACGCAGATGCGGCCGATGTCGGTGCTGTTCTCGGTGCCGGAGACCGATCTGGCGCAGATCTTCCGGCCGATGCACGCCGGGCAGCGGCTCGCCGTCGAGGCCTACAGCCGCGACATGCGCCACCTGATCGCCCGCGGCACGCTCGAGAGCATCGGCAATCAGATCGACACCACCACCGGCACGCTCGAGATGCGGGCGCTGTTTCGCAACAGCGCCTCGGAGCTCTTTCCCAACGAGTTCGTCAACGTCAGGCTGGTGGTGCGCACGCTGAAGCACCAGGTGGTGGTGCCCGGCGCGGCGGTGCAGAACGGGCCGTCGAGCGAGTACGTGTATGTCGTCACCGCCGACGACACGGTGAGTCTGCGTGACGTGCTCACTGGGCCGACCGTCGGCGAGGACATCGCGATCCTGAAGGGGCTGAGCCCGGGCGAGACGGTGGTGACCGACGGGGCGGATGAGCTGCGCAACGGGGCCCGGGTGCGCATTCCGGCCGGCAAGGCGCCGGCGGCCCGCGCGGGCACGGCACGGGCGAGCCCGGCGCGCTGCGCACGCCTCGCCGAGGCGCGGCGCACGGCGAGCGGCCGGAAAGCGCAGGCCCTCACCCGAGCCGAGCGGCGCTTCGGCTGTGCGCCTCGGGGCGCCCGCACATGAACCCGTCCCGGCCTTATATCCTGAGGCCGGTCGCCACCTCGCTGCTGATGGTCGCGATCGTCATCCTCGGGATGATCGGCTATCTGCTGCTGCCGGTGTCGACGCTGCCGGAGGTCGACTATCCGACCATCGTGGTCTCGACGTTCCTGCCGGGGGCGAGCCCGGAGGTGATGAGCGCGACGGTCACCGGGCCGCTCGAGCGGGATTTCGGGCAGATGTCCGGCCTGGACCAGATGTCCTCGAAGACCTCGGCCGGCGCCTCGCAGATCACGCTGCAGTTCGATCTCAGCCTGAGCCTCGATGTGGCCGAGGCCGAGGTGCAGGCCGCGATCAACGCCGCGCAGATGCTGCTGCCCCAGAGCCTGCCGGCCCCGCCGATCTACGCCAAGGTCAATCCGGCCGACGCGCCCATTCTCACCCTGGCGCTCACCTCGCGCGCCATGCCCATCACCGAGGTGCAGAACCTCGCCGACACGCGCATCGCCGAGCGCATCTCGCAGGTCTCGGGCGTGGGACTGGTGAGCCTCAACGGCGCGCCGAAGCGGGCGGTGCGCATCGAGGCCAACCTCGAGCAGCTCGCCGCCTACGGGCTGAACCTCGATGACCTGCGCACCACCATCGCCAATTCCAACTCGGACGCGCCCAAGGGCAGCTTCGACGGCACGGCCCACGCCTACACCATCGACGCCAACGATCAGATCACGAGCGCCGCCGAGTACGCCCACCTGGTGGTCGCCTACCGCAACGGCACCCCGGTGTACCTGAAGAACGTCGCCCGGGTGGTGATGGGCTCGGAGAACAACCAGCTCGCGAGCTGGGAGAACGCCACCCCGGCGGTGCTGATCAACATCCAGCGCCAGCCGGGCGCGAACGTCATCCAGACGGTGAACCGCATCCGAGCGCTGCTGCCGCAGCTGCGCGCCTCGCTGCCGCCGGACGTCACCCTCAAGGTGGTGACCGACCGCACGCTCACCATCCGCGCCTCGGTCAACGACGTGCAGTTCGAGCTCGCCCTCGCCGTGGCCCTGGTGGTGATGGTGATGTTCCTGTTCCTGAGGAACGTGCCGGCCACGCTCATCCCGAGCCTCTCGGTGCCGGTGTCGCTGATCGGCACCTTCGCGCTGATGTATCTCGCCGGCTTCAGCCTCGACAACCTGTCGCTGATGGCGCTCACCATCGCCTCGGGGTTCGTGGTCGATGACGCCATCGTCATGATCGAGAACGTCTCGCGGCACATCGAGCAGGGCAAGGGGCCGCTCGAGGCGGCGCTCGAGGGGTCCGCGGAGATCGCTTTCACCATCGTCTCGCTCACCATCTCGCTGATCGCGGTGCTGATTCCGCTGCTGTTCATGCGCGAGGTGGTGGGGCGGCTGTTCCGCGAGTTCGCCATCACGCTCGCGATCTCGATCCTGATCTCCGCGGTGGTCTCGCTCACCCTGGTGCCGATGCTCTGCGCGAGGATGCTGCGCCCGCACGCCGAGACGCTGCGCCGGCAGGGCCGGTGGGCACAGCGCGCCGAGGAGTGGTTCAACCGGCTGATCGGCGCCTACGGGCGCGGGCTGCGCTGGTCGCTCGAGCGCGAGCGGCTGCTGCTGTGGGTCGCCGCCGGCACGCTGGTGCTCACCGTCGTGCTGTACATCGTGGTGCCGAAGGGGTTCTTCCCGCTGCAGGACACGGCGCTGCTGCAGGGCACGACCACCGGCCCGCCCTCGATCTCCTTCCAGGCCATGGCCGCGCGCCAGCAGGCGCTCGCCGCCGTGCTGCGGCGCAATCCCGACGTCGTGAGCCTCACCTCGTTCATCGGGGTGGGCAGCAACAACATGACGGTCAACCAGGGCCAGATGCTGATCAACCTGACGCCGAAGGACGAGCGCTCGGCCGGCATCAGCGCCGTCATGGAGCAGCTGCTCGCGGCGGCGCGCACCGTGCCCGGCATCCACCTGTCGCTGCAGCCGGTGCAGGACCTCACCCTCAGCTCGATCAGCGGCCGGGCGCGCTACCAGTTCATCCTCGGGGCGGCGACCCGCGCGCTGCTGAAACCCTGGGTGCCGAAGCTGCTCGCGGCGCTGCGGCGCTCCCCGGAGCTGGCGCACGTCTCGACGAGCTTCACCGAAGAGGGCCGCACCATCCAGATCGAGGTCGATCACGGCACCGCGGCGCGCTTCGGCATCACCGACGCCACGATCGACAATGCGCTCTATGACGCCTTCGGACAGCGCATCATCTCGACCATCTACACCCAGTCGAACGACTATCGGGTGATTCTCACGGCCGATCCGACGCTCTCGGACACGGTGCGCGCCCTCAACACGTTCTACATTCCCTCCGGCGGCGGGGGCGAGGTGCCGCTCGGGTCCATCGCGCGCATCACGGTGCGCAACGCGCCGCTGATGCTCGATCACCTCGGACAGTTCCCCGCGGCGATGTTCTCCTTCGACACCGCGCCGGGGACCTCGCTCGGGGCGGCGGTGAGCGCCATCCGGCGCATCGAGCGGCAGATCGACCTGCCGGTGAGCCTCAGCACCACGTTCGAGGGCGAGGCGCTCGCCTTCGAGTCCTCGCTCACGAGCGAGGTGCTGCTGCTGCTCGCGGCGATCGCCACGGTGTACATCGTGCTCGGGGTGCTCTACGAGAGCTACATCCACCCGCTCACCATTCTCTCGACGCTGCCCTCGGCGGGCATCGGGGCGCTGCTCGCGCTGATGATGGCCGGGGAGAGCCTGAACATCATCTCCATCATCGGCATCGTGCTGCTGATCGGCATCGTCAAGAAAAACGCCATCATGATGATCGACTTCGCGCTCAACGCCGAGCGCCTGGAAGGCAAGCGGCCGCGCGAGGCGATCTACGAGGCGGCGCTGCTGCGCTTCCGGCCGATTCTGATGACCACGGTGGCGGCGCTGTTTGCGGCGCTGCCGCTGATCCTCGGCACCGGCACCGGCTCGGAGCTCAGGCGCCCGCTCGGCCTGTCGATTGCCGGCGGATTGCTGCTGAGCCAGCTGCTGACGCTGTTCACCACCCCGGTGGTGTACCTGTTCTTCGACCGGCTGGCGCGCCGGGCGAAGGCCTGGGCCGGGGTGGCGCTGCGACCCTCCGGACCGCTGTCCATCGAGCCGCCGGGATGAACATCTCCCGCCCGTTCATCACCCGGCCGGTCGCGACCACGCTGCTGTCCTGCGGGCTCGCCCTCGCGGGCCTGATCGCGTACTTCCTGCTGCCGGTCTCGGCGATGCCGCAGGTGGACTTTCCGGCCATCGTGGTCCTGGCGCAGCTGCCGGGGGCGAGTCCCGAGACGGTCGCCACCAGCGTCACGACGCCGCTCGAGCGGCGCCTGAGCGCGATCGCCGGGGTCGAGCAGATGACCTCGCAGAGCACCGAGGGGCGCTCGCAGATCGTGCTGATCTTCAGCCTGAGCCGCGACATCCACGGCGCCGAGAGCGACGTGGAGGCGGCGATCCAGGCCGCCCGCCAGGACATGCCGGCCTCGCTGCGCAGCAACCCGCAGTACTTCGCCTACAACCCCTCGGAAGCCCCGATCCTGATCCTGGCGCTCACCTCGAGCACGCTGCCCATCGGGCAGGTGTACAACGCCGCCTCGACCGTCATCGATCAGAAGCTGCTGCAGGTCCCGGGTGTGGGCGAGGTCGACCTCGGCGGCAGCTCGCTGCCGGCGATCCGCATCGACCTCGAGCCGCAGCAGCTGTTCCAATACGGCATCGGGCTCGAGGACGTGCGGGCGGCGATCGCCGCGAGCAACGCCAACAGCCCCAAGGGGGCGCTGTCCTTCGGCGCGCGGCGCTACCAGATCTACGTCAACGATACGGCCACCACGGTCTCGGCGTACCGCCAGCTCGTTATCGCCT
>JAKAFQ010000306.1 GCA_021817875.1 Pseudomonadota bacterium | reverse complement strand
GATGCCGCTGCGCGCCGGCCTGTTCGTGCTGCTGCTGGCGCCGGAGTTCTATGCGCCGCTGCGCGCCCTGGGCGGACTGAGGCATGCGCGCATGGATGCGCTCGCCGCGGCGCAGCCCCTCTCGGCGCTCGATCAGATCCGGCCCGCGGCCGCCGTGCCACAACCGCTCGCCGCTCGAGCGCCGTCGCGGCAGCCCGAGGAAATCCGCATCGAGCACCTGTGCTACACGCACAGCGGCGGCAGGGTGGGGCTGCGCGAGTGCAGCCTCGTGCTCAAAGCGCGGCGCGTGACCGCGCTGGTCGGAGCAACCGGAGCCGGCAAGAGCACGCTGCTCGATCTGCTGTTGGGTTTCGCGGCGCCGGACAGCGGCCGCATCGGTGTCGATGGCGTCGACCTGGCGGCACTCGACCCGTCGCAGTGGCGCGCATGTGTCGCCTGGGCCCCGCAGCAGGCGCATGTGTTCGAGGGCACCGTGCGTGACAACCTGCTGCTCGCCGCCCCTGATGCCGACAGCGGCGCGCTGCGGCGGGCCGGCGAGCGCAGCGGCCTCGCGTCCGTGGTGGCGCGCCTGCCGAAAGGCTGGGAGACGCCGCTCGGCGAGCGCGGAGCGGGCCTCTCCGGCGGCGAGCTGCAGCGCCTCGCGCTGGCGCGCGTGCTGCTGCGCGAGCAGGCGCGGGTCTGGCTGCTCGACGAGCCGACCGCGCATCTGGATCCCGACGGCGCCCGCGCTGTTCAGACCGTCATCCACGAAGCCGCCGCCACGCGTATCGTGCTGGTCGTGGCCCATCGGCTGAATGTGGCGCGCCTCGCCGACTGGGTAGCCGTGCTCGGCGACGGCCGGGTGATCGAGCAGGGCGTGCCCCTCGAACTCGAGCGCTCGCACGGCGCCTACGCCGCGCTGCTGCAGGCGCAACGGTCATGACCGACCGGCCGGCAGCGGGGCCGCAGGCGTTCCCGAGCGCTCATCGCAGGGGCGCGGGCGAGGCTCGGGAAGCGCCGGACACCTCACCGTGGCTGCCCGTGGCGCGCCGTCTGCTCAGCCTGATGTCCCCCTACCGCGGCTGGATGGCCGGTGGCGCAGCGCTCGCGCTGCTCGCGGCGCTCGCGGCGAGCGGCCTGATGGCCGTTTCCGGCTGGTTCATCGCGGCCATGGCGCTCGCCGGGGCCGGTGGCGTGCTCATCAACTATTTCACTCCGGCCGCGGCGATCCGCGCCTTTGCCATCCTGCGCAGCGGCGGCCGCTACGCCGAGCGTCTGGTCACACACGAGGCGGCGCTGCGCGCGCTGACGGGATTGCGCGCGTGGCTGTTCCGGCGATTGATTCCGCTGGCGCCCGCACGCCTGTCGGCGCTGCGCAGCGCCGAGCTGTTCGCCCGGCTGCGCGCTGACATCGATGCGCTCGAGCATTTCTATCTGGCGGTGCTGGTGCCGGCGGGAGTCGCGGCGCTGAGTGTCGCGGCGGCGCTGCTCATCTACCTCAGCGTGCTGCCCGCGGCTGCCTCGGTTGTGCTGCTCGGCGCGCTGTCTGCGGGGGTGTTGCTGCCGGCCTGGACGCAACGCCGCGCGGCGCACGACGCCGCATGCGCGGTGCGCGAAGCGGCGCAGCTGCGCGGTCTGCTGCTCGATGCGCTGCGTGGGCATGCGGAGCTGCTTGCCTGGGGAGGCGTCGCGGCGCACACGGCCCGCATCGATGCGCTCGCGGCCCGTTTGGATGCGCGCCGGGGTCGTATCGAGCGGCTGCAGGCGCTGAGCGGCGGCTGCGTCGGGCTTTTCGCGCAGCTGACCCTCCTCGCCTTCGTGGTGTTCGGGCTGGCGGCGGTGCGGCGCGCCGCGCTGGCGCCGCCGCTGCTGGTGATGCTGGCGCTGCTGACGCCGGCCACGTTCGAGGTGATCGCGCCGCTCACCGAGGCGCTGGCGCCATGGCGGGCGACGCTCGCGGCCGCCGCGCGCGTGTTCGAGCTCGCCGATACACCGCCGGCCTTCGTCGAGCCCGAGGACTGTGCGCCGCTGCCGCGTGCACCGGACATCGTGTTCGATGACGTCTGCCTGCGCTATGCCGAAGAGGCTCCGTGGGCGCTCGATGGCCTCGATCTGCGGCTGGGCGCCGGCGCGCGCCTGGCCGTGGTCGGCGCCTCGGGGGCAGGCAAGAGCTCGCTGCTCGCGGCGCTGCTGAAGCTGTACCCGCTGCAGAAGGGGCGGATCCTGTTTGGAGGCCAGCCGCTGCAGGCACTGCAGGGGGATGCCCTGCGCCGGCGAATCGCGGTCATCGGGCAGCAGACCGTGCTGTTCAACCTGTCGCTGCTCGACAATCTGCTGTTGGCCGCGCCTGAGGCCGATGCCGAGCGGATCGAGCACGCCGTCCGACTGGCGCAGCTGGAGCGGTTCGTGGCCTCGCTGCCCGACGGGTATGACACCGTGCTCGGCGAGGCCGGCGGGCTGATCTCGGGGGGAGAGGCCCGGCGTATCGTCATTGCCCGCGCGTTGCTGCAGGATGCACCGGTCCTGGTGCTCGATGAGCCGACGGAGGGCCTGGATGCGCGGACTGCCCGTGACCTGTACACTGCGCTCGATGCGGCAGCCCAGCAGCGGACGGTGCTGCTGATCACTCACGATCTGAGTGGCCTCGAGCACCTCGTGGACGAGGTGGGGGTGATGGCCGCCGGACGCATCGTCGAGCGTGTGCCGGTCGGGGAGTATCTGGCCCGTCAACGCCCCGGGCTCGAGCCGAGCCCGGCCTGAGGGCGGGCTCGGCTTCATTCCCGCGCCGCTCGATGGCGCGGTCCGCCGCGGCTCGAGACCGATCTGCCGCCGCTGCCCGGGCGGCGGCGAATAGATCTGTCGCTCGCGGCAGGGGAACCGGTGAGCACGCGGGCTGGAATTTGAACAAGAAGGCTGTGCACACCCTATGAACCGTTCCAACCCGCTCAATCCCGACCACGTCCTGATCCGTGAATTTCTGGCCGGCGACCGGGCGCCGCGGCCGTTTGACGCCAATCCCCTGGCGTGCTCGCTGCGGATGCGTCTGCTCTCGGCCGATGCGCACGAGGGCACCGTGACGCTGGGATTCGAGCCCGGAGCGCAGTTCCTGCAGGGAAACGGCGCCGTGCAGGGCGGCATCGTGGCCAGCATGCTGGATTTTGCCCTGGCGCTTGCGGTTCTGACCCGCCTCGAGCTGGGTCACACGCATGCCACGGCGTCGTTTTCGGTCAACCTGCTGCGGCCGGTCCGCGCGGAATCCTATCTCGCCCACGGCCGCCTGCAGCGCATGGGCACGCGACTGGCCTTTGCGCAAGCGAGCTTGGCATACGAGTCGAGCGGTGAGGTCGCGGCGACGGCGACCGGGGTGATGGCCCTGCTGCAACCACAGGGCGGGGGCTGAGCCGCCGGGTGTCCGCTGCCCACCCATCGGTGTGGCGAAATCCCCGCATTATGTCCGCTACCGCATTGGCGCGCCCGAGCGCAAGGAGTAAATTCACAAAATTCGCAACTCGTCTGCCCCGGTCCGCCGTCGGGAGCGGCGAGAGACAGAGGGCCGCCTGATCGCGACCCGCATGATCGAATGGAGCACACCCATGAGAAGAATGTACGGCCGCCTGCTCGCAGCGCTGTTTCTGGCCGCTGCCGGTCATGCCTCGGCGGCTTCGCAGACATTCGGTCACTGGCTGGTCGCCACCTCCGCCGACGGCCGGAACGCTTATGCGGCGACCGTGAACGGTCAGGGCGAAGTGTTCGGGGAGTTCTGCAACTACCGGTCGGCGTCCTGTCGCTGGTTGCTCACCGTTCGGACCCCGTGCCGTTTCGGGGACGTCTACCCGGTCCTCGCCGACTCCCGCAGCGGCGCGAATCCCATCGCCATCTTCTGCGTCGGGGCGCTCGGCCGTGGGGCCTATGGCATGGCGCTCATGAACGGCAGAAAGCTCGAGCAGAGCATTACCCATGCCGCGCAGGTCGGTTTCGCGGTGCCGCTCGGCGACGGCAGCTTCACCGTGGCGCGTTTCCCGCTCGGCGGCCGCGTGCAGGCGACATCCTTCCTGCTGAAGTCCTTCTTCGCGGAAATCGAGCGCCGGCAGCAGGCCCGGTCGGCCGTGCGGCCGCTCTGAGCCAGAAGACCGGTCCGAGTCTCTCCTGCCGGCAGCGTGTGCCGGCCTGCGACCGGGGCTGGGCCGGGCGCGGCGGACCGAGTGAGGGATTCGGGCGCCGGGCGTAAAATCACCCTCACTCATTTCATTTCCCATTCCCTTGCGGGTGTGCGTGGCCGGGATCGGGCGGTCCCCGGATTGGCCGCTCTCCACGCCGTGACTCGCTTCGGGATCGGAGGACAGGAAGCGTGGCAAAGAACCTGATGCGCCGAAGACTGACCCTGGTGCTGGTCTCGATGGGACTGCTGTTGGGGGCGGTGGTCGGATGGAACCTGATCAAGGCCCACTTCATTCGCCAGTTCATGGCGAAGAACGCCCTGATGCCCCAGACGGTCTCGACGGCCATCGTGCGGTACTCGACCTGGCAGCCCGAGCTGCGCTCGGTGGGGAGCCTGCGCGCCGTGCACGGCGTCGAGGTCACCCCCCAGGTCGCCGGCATGGTCGTGCGCGTCGAGTTCCAGTCCGGATCGTATGCCCATGCGGGCGAGGCGCTGGTTCAGCTCAATGATGCACCCGAGGTCGGGCAGCTGCACTCGCTGCAGGCGACGGCGCACCTCGACCTGTTGACGTACCAGCGCGACGTCATTCAGTACAAGGCCCAGGCCATCGGCAAGGCCGTGCTGGATGCCGCGACGGCCAACTGGAAGAGTGCCGAGTCCCAAAAGGCGGCCGAGGCGGCGCTGATCGCGGAAATGACCATCCGGGCGCCGTTCAGCGGCCGGCTCGGCATCACCACCGTCAATCCCGGCCAGTACCTGCAGGCCGGTGCGTCCATCGTGACGCTGGAGTCGCTCGACCCGATTTATGTCGACTTCAGGCTGCCGCAGGATGACCTGTCCCGGGTGACGGTCGGCCAGACCGTCCACGTCACCGCGGATGCGTTCCCCGGCAGCGTGTTCACCGGCCGGGTGACCTCCATCGACCCCGAAGTGGATCCCTCCACGCGGAATTTCGAGGTGCAAGCCCGCATCGCCAACCCGCAGCGCCGCCTCAAACCCGGTATGTTCGTGGACACCGCCGTCGAGTCGGGCGCGCCGCAGCGCTACCTGACGCTGCCGCAGACGGCGATCAGCTACAGTCCGTACGGCGATACGGTGTTCGTGGTGCGCGCGGGCGCCAAAGCGGCGCACGACCCGACCGTCGAGCAGGTGTTCGTGAAGCTCGGTCCGACCCGTGGCGATCAGGTGGCCGTGCTGCACGGCCTGTCTGCGGGCGAGCACATCGTGACCAGCGGAGAGATGAAGCTCAGGAACGGCGCGACCATCCGCGTCAACAACGCCGTGCAGCCGCTCGATGAGCCCAATCCGGCGCCTCGGGACCAATGAGGCGCGGGGCGTGAGATTCACCGAAGTCTTCATCCGCCGGCCGGTGCTCGCGGCCGTCATCAGCCTGCTGATGCTGGTGCTCGGCCTGCGGGCGATCTTCCAGCTGCCGGTGACCGAATAC
>JAKAFQ010000305.1 GCA_021817875.1 Pseudomonadota bacterium | reverse complement strand
GCCCGGGATCCACGCCGCGCCGCCGCGCACGGGAGCCTGCGCGCAGCCATCGGCCTCGCGCCCCTCCCGCGCTGCCACGCCCCCCGCGCACGGTCTCTCGCGTCAGCCGTCCTCCCCCGCCGCACCCAGCGACCCTTCCGGTGTGACGCCGATGGGCACGGGAGCCTATGCGGATGATCCTGCCGAGTCCGACCCCGGTAACGGCTTCGGGGATTTCGGCATTCCGGGATCGATGCCGCTCGGCGCGAGCGCCGATCCGGGCACCCCTGGGGCGGGCTCGGGTCCCGCCTCGGCGCCGAGCCCGTTTGATTCCGGTTCCGCGGGCGGCACCACCGGGCGCCGATCCGGCAGTGGCAGCGGGACGGGCTCGGGCGGTGGCACGGGGACCGGGAGCGGCACCGGCTCGGGCGGCGGTACCGGTTCGGGTAGTGGCACGGGCTCGGGTAGTGGCAGCCTGCTCGACCCGCCGGGCGCCACCGGAGGATCGTCCGGCCCACAGGATCCTCCCGGCGCCACGCCACCGGTGACCGTGCCGGAGCCCTCCCCACTCGCGCTGTTTCTGGCCGGCGCCGCCGCGCTCGGTCTCAGCCGGCGCCGGCGGCTCACCCGCCGCTGATTCGGCCACCCACGCCCTCGTCCGGGGCAGCGACGCCATTCCATGACGGGAGTGTCGAATTCCTTTACGCAACCGTCCGTGTCTCCGGCAGATCACGCCTCAAGTCATTGAAAATAATCAGTAGAGTTGTTCTGGCGCGATTATTGCTTTTCAGTCTGCCAGATCATGATGCCGATGACCGTAAGGATTCCGACATGAAAAAAGCAATCGTTCCGCTGATGACGCTCCTCGGCGCAGTGGCCGTCTGGGGCATCAGCCCCGCCGCCCGTGCCCAGAACCTGCTCACCAATGGCAGCTTCGAGAGCGGCAGTTTTTCCGGGTGGACCACCGGTGGCAACTTTAATGACACCGGGGTCCAGTGCGGCTCGACCTATGATGGTTATAGCGCGCAAAGCGGCTCGTGCTTCGCGTACTTCGGTCCGGTCGGAAGCGACGGCGTGCTGAGCCAGACGTTCAACGACACCGCGGGCAGCACCCTGCACGTCTCAGGGTGGCTTCAGGGGGATGGCAGCAGTCCCAGCGACTGGTCGCTCCTGGTGAACGGCACACCGTACGTATCGATCAATCCCGTTCCGGCGCAACCCTGGACGCAGTACAGCTTCACGACGACCGCGACCGGATCGGATACCTTCTCGGTTGCCTTCCGCAACGATCCTTCGTACGACGCCATGGACAACTTCTCGGTGACCGAGGGCACGGCCACGGTACCGGAGCCCTCCACGCTCGCGCTGTTCGGGGTCGGTGCGCTCGGGCTGCTGTTCGCGCTGCGGCGGCGCAGACGCATCGAAGGCTGATCCCAGCACCTCTGATGCAGAGAATCCCGGCCGGGTGCGCGCAGGCGCACCCGGCCGGTTCATTTCAGGCCGGCGGCGCCGGTCCATGGCGATGCGGCCGTCAGCAGATGCGCCACCAGGGCACGGCCAGCACGCGCCGGCTGAGAGGCAAGGTCTCCGCCCCCCCGTACAAGAGCAATGCCCCGTCCGATGAGTCGGCGTACTCATCGAGGAACGCCTCCAGGCCGCGCGCATCGGCGGGCGCGAGGCGGGTGGCGGCCTTGATTTCGATCGGGAGGGTTCGGGAGGGCGTTTCGATGACGAAATCGACTTCCTCGCCCGTGGCGGTACGCCAATACAACACCTCGGGGCGCCGGGCCTGGATGTCGCGCCATGCCAGCAGATCCATCAGCACCAGGTTCTCGAGGTGCGGACCGCGCGGCTCGCTCTCACCGGCCAGGTTCAATGCGAGTGCGGTATCGCACCAGTAGAGTTTGGGCGACTTGATGAGCCGTTTGGTGCGATTCACCGCATACGCCGGCACCCGGACCACCTGGAAGCTCGTCTCCATCAGGTTCAGAAACCGGTGCACCTGAGGTTGGCTGATACTCACGTCCCGGCCGAGCTCTGTCTGGTTGATCAGGCCGCCGATCCGCAGGCAGGCGGCGCGCATCAGGCGACGAAAATCCGCGAGGTTTTCGACCGCACGCAGTGCCTGCAGGTCCCGCTCGAGGTACGTTTGGACATATCCGGAAAACCAGCTGGACCGCGCATCGTCATCCGACAGGATGTGCGCCGGTACCGGGAAGCCCCCGAGGCGCACGGCCGTGCGCCAGTCCTCCTGAGGTCCGGCCCACGCATCGATCACCTCCCGCCAACGGGCGGATCGTTCGGCGAGCAGCTCGCTCCACAGGCCGGTGCGGCCGAGTCCGAGCCGCTCGCGCCGGGTGAACGGCCAGAGGCAGACATACAGGGCGCGGCCGGCGAGCGTCTCGCCGATCCGCTCCATCATCAGCAGATTCGCCGACCCCGTCAGCACGAAGCGCCCCGATGGACGGCCGGGATCCCGGTCGACGGCGCGTTTGACCGCGATGAGCACGTCGCGCGCCCTCTGCACTTCGTCGATCACGAGCGCCGGAGCGCGATCCACCACGGCCTCGGGATCGGCCGCCGCCTGGACGCGCAGGTCGAAATCATCGAGGGTCAGGTAGGGCCGCTGCGCGAGTGCCGGCAGTGAACGGACCAGCGTCGTCTTGCCGGTCTGCCGCGCACCGAGCACGACGACCACGGGAGAAACCCGCAGAGCGTGCGTGATCGCCGCCGCCGCTGCCCGGGGAAGGACGCTCGATTCGAATGCCATCTATGTATGATAATCATACATAGAAAGAATACAATGAAATGGCGCCTGAACCGTACGGTTCATTTCAGGCCGGCGGCGCCGGTGCGCTCCATCAGGTCGTAGAGGGTCGGGCGGGTCACGCCGAGCAGCTCGGCGGCCTTCGAGACGTTGCCGCCGGCGATGGCGAGCGCCCGCTGCACCGCGGCGGTCTCGGCCCTCTGGCGCACTTCGCGCAGCGGGACGATCCCCTCCTCGGCGTCCGACGGGTTCTCGAGCGAGAGGTCCTCGGGACTCACCAGCTTGCCCTCGGTCATGATGGCCGCGGCGTTCACCTTGTTCTCGAGCTCGCGCACGTTGCCGGGCCAGGGGTAGTGCTCGATGGCGCGGATCGCTTCGGGCCCGAGCTTCAGGGACGCCTTGCCGTGACGTTTGCAGGCCTGCTGCAGCAGGTAATTGGCGATCAGCACCGGGTCCGAGCCGCGCTCGCGCAGCGGCGGGATCTGCACCGTCACCTCGCTGATGCGGTAGAAGAGATCCTCGCGGAAGGTCTTCTCGGCGATCGCGGCCTTCAGGTCGCGATGAGTGGCGGCGATGATGCGCACGTCCACCTGGATCAGCTCCCGGCCGCCCACCCGCTCGATGACCCGCTCCTGCAGGAAGCGCAGCAGCTTCGCCTGCAGGGCGAGCGGCATGTCGCCGATCTCATCGAGAAACAGCGTGCCGCCGTCGGCGGTCTCGATCTTGCCCTTGGTCTGCTTGACCGCGCCGGTGAAGGCGCCCCGCTCGTAGCCGAACAGCTCGCTCTCGAGGAGCGTCTCGGGGATGGCGGCGCAGTTGATGGCCACCATGGGCTCAGCGGCGCGGGCGCTGCGCGCATGCAGCGCCTGGGCGAGGCGCTCCTTGCCCGTGCCGCTCTCCCCCAGCAGCAGCACCGTCGCCTGGGTGGGCGCGAGCTTCTGCACGAGGCGGCAGACCTTGAGCATCGGCTCGCTGGCGGCGATGACGCCTTCGAGCGCGAGCGAGGGGTCGCCCGCGAGCCGGCGGTTTTCCGTCTCGAGCTCGTGGATGCGCCGTGCGCGGTCGATGATGAGCGAGAGCACCTGCGTGTCGACGGGCTTCTGGCAGAAATCATAGGCGCCGAGGCTGATCGCCCGCAGGGCGTGCTCGCGGCCCTCGCGCCCGGTAACGACGATGATCTTGGTGCCGGGGGCGACGCGCAGCAGCTCGGAGATGGTGGCGAAGCCCTCCTCGACGCCGTCCGGATCGGGCGGCAGCCCCAGGTCCTGCAGCACGATGGCCGGCTCGAGACGGCGCACGGCCGCGAGCGCCTCGGCGCGGGTCGAGGCGCATTCGACCTCGTAGGTATCGAGCGCCCACTTCAGCTGGCGCTGCAGACCCGGATCGTCCTCGACGACGAGCAGCCTAGTGGGCTTGGCGTTCAACGGGCTCTCCTTCCATCGCGGCAGACAGCGCCGGGGCGAGCGGCAGGCGCAGGATGAACCGGGTGCCGCGGCCCGGGCGGCTCTCGACCTCGATGCCGCCGCCGCACTGGCGCACGAACTCGCGCGCCTGGTAGGCGCCGATGCCGAACCCCTGCTCGCCCTTGGTGGTGTCGAAGGGCCGGAACAGCCGGTGTCGGACGAATGCCTCGTCCATGCCGCAGCCGGTGTCGCTCACTTCGAGGACCGCCTGCGGGCCGGTCTGGTGGACCGATACGGTAACCGATCCCTCGGCCGGTGTCGCCTCCTGGGCGTTGCGCACCAGGTGCTCGAGCACCTGCAGCAGCCGCTCGCGATTGACGACCACCTCGGCGCGCTGGCGCACCTCGAGCGCCGGCACCGGCTGCCCGGGGCAGCGCCTGAGGGCCTCGGCGCACAGCTCCCCGAGCTCCACGCGCCGGGTCTGCTCGGTGACCCGGCCGCTTCTGAGCTCCTCCATGAGCCGCGTCATGCGCTTCACCGAGTTGTCGATCGTGAGGATGGCATCGTCGAAGAACTCGGGATTGCCGCGATGGCGGGCGGCGTTTTGCACGACGAGCGCCTGCTGGGCGATCAGGTGCCGCAGGTCATGCATGAGCACCGCCGAGAGCCGGTTCATCGCCTCGAACTGGTGCGCCTCGGCGAGACGCTGGGCGGCCTGTTCGAAGGCGAGAAAGCTCGCCACCTGGCGGCCGGCGGCGCGCAGCAGATCGAGCTCCTCCCACGACAGCCGCACCGCGGCGAGCGGCTGGCCGATGACGACGAACCCGACGAGGGCCTCCTCGCAGATCAGCGGCACGACGAGCCACAGCCGCGGATCGGCCGTCAGCCACTCCGGCGGGCGCAAGGCGGGTTTGCCGCGCCCCGGACTGCGCGCCGCATCGAGGTCGCAGATCCACTCCTCGCGCCGCAGGTACTCGAAGAACGCCCCGTGACCGCTCTCGCGGGGCGCCGTGGGCGGCGCGAGGTCCCCGCCCACGGGGGCATAGCCGCCCTCGGCCTCCCGCAGCCACAGCCCGCCGTGCGGCGCGCTCATGAAACCCGCCATGACCGTCGCGATGCGATCGTAGATCGGCGTCTCGCCCCCGACCGAGAGCGCGCGGGTGAGCTTCTGCCACTCCCGGCGATAGTCGTAGCGATAGGGGAAGAAGTACTTGGCGATCGTCACGCGCGACCAGGCGCGGAATTTCTCCGACAGCGCCGCCACGGCGAGCACCAGGGCGCCCGCAGCGAGGAACAGCATCTGCCCGGCCGCGCCCCAGGAGTCCCCGAGACGGCGGATGAGGTAGCTGCCGAGCGCCATGACGAGCGCATAGAGCGCCGCGCCGAGGAGCGTGGCGCTGAAGAACACGATCCGGGGTGAGAGGAAGGCCGCGGACTCCCA
>JAKAFQ010000304.1 GCA_021817875.1 Pseudomonadota bacterium | reverse complement strand
ACATGTTAATTTAATGGCCCGTCCCGCCTCTGCCCGCGGGCGGTGCCCGTCCATCGAGTCTCCGCGAACGGGCGGGTCAAGCGAGGTGAGCACGGTGGGTGAGATCGTCATGGCCGTCAAGGCCACGCATGTGCCGTCGATGCTGCTCTCGGAGCAGCCGGGACCGGCGCACGGCTGCCGCGAGCCGGCGATCGCCGCCGAACGCGACTTCGGACGGCGGGCGGTGGAGCGCGGGGTCGATACGTTCGTGGTGTTCGACACCCACTGGCTGGTCAACGCCGGATATCACATCAACAACAACGCCGTGCACCAGGGGAACTACACCAGCCACGAGTTTCCCCACTTCGTGCAGGACCTGGGCTACGATTTTCCGGGAAACCCGCGCCTCGGCAGACTCATCGCCGAGGAAGCGACCGCCGCGGGCGTGAAAACCCGCGCGCACGAGGTGCCCTCGCTCGATCTCGAGTACGGCACCATCCTGCCGATGCGTTACATGAACCCGCAGGGACGGATGGGTGTGGTGTCCGTGGCCGGCTGGAGCACGTTCGGCAGCCTGGAGGAATCCCGGGCCGTCGGTGAAGCCATCGCCCGGGCCGTCGCCCGCAGCGACAGCAATGTGGCGCTCGTCGCGAGCGGCTCTCTGTCCCACCAGATCTGGGAGAACCGCCTGGTCGAGCAGGGGTTCAACAGCATCAGCCGGGAATTCAACCGGCAGGTCGACCTGCGCGTGCTGCAGTTGTGGGAAGCGGGAGACTGGCCGGCGTTTCTCAGCCTGTTGCCCGAGTACGCCGAAACGTGCAGCGGCGAGGGCCGTATGCATGACACCGCGATGCTGTTCGGCGCGCTGGGGTGGGACCGCTACCGGGGCCGGGCGCAGGTGCTCTGTCCCTATTTCGCCAGCTCCGGAACCGGCCAGACGGTGGTTGAATTCTCCGTCGAGGGCATCGACCTGCCGCCACCCGCCCTCGGCCCGGGCACACTGGTTTCCTGAGCATCGCCGGATTCTGCCGCGCCCGCCGTCCGCCCAGCCTAGCGCAGGTTCATCACCGCCACCGTGCAGCCGACGGCGAAGATGGGGATGGGCCGGTAGTACCACAGCTCCCCACCGCAACCCTCGGTCGCGCCTGCGACCGCAATGAAGGTGCGGATCTCGAAGCCGCCCTGGCCGGCCTCCTGCCAGACGTCCTCGTCACGGTAGGCGAGCAGTTCCTCCCGCCGGTTGCGCAGGAATTTCTCGAGAAATGCCCGGTCCCAGGCCTCGTTGATCCGCCCGGAGTCCGGAGTCGCGGGCCAGTGGGAAATCCCGCCCGTGCCGACCACGGCGATGCGCTCGGGCCGCGCATCGCACGCGCGCCGCAGCGTCCGGCCGAACTCGTAGGCGCGCTTGAGCGGGATGAGCGGCGGACCCTGGCAGTTGATGTTGACAGGAATGACGGGCAGATCGTACCGAGGCGTCAGGAAGTTCAACGGCACCATGATGCCGTGGTCGAATTTCCACTCCTCGGCGTAGGCGAGGTCGATGTCGTTCATGACCTCCTGGATGAGATCGCGCGACAGCGACTTGTTCCCCGGGACGCGGTGCCGCCGGATGCCGAGCCAATTCTCATCCTCGATCGGCCCGTCGTAGTGCTCGCCCATGCCGACGCAGATCGCCGGCATGTTGTTCATGAAGAAATTGGCGAAATGCTCCGCCGCGATCACCACCAGGGCGTCGGGCCGGGACGCTTCGAGCGCCTCGCGCATCCGGCGCAGCGCTGCGTAGAAGGTGTCGCGCGCCTCGGGATCGGCGCGCTCCGCGCGCCCCGTGATGCCCGGTGCATGTGAACAAACACCCGCGAAAACCAATGCCATGATCAAAACCCTCAGCAGGCCGTGCCGACGCTCAGCGGGAATCCGCCCGCGTATACAGGCCCGTTCTCACCGGTCCGTATTTGCGCTCGCCCTCGCGCATCGCCTCGATGTACGCGTTCCACTCGTAGCCGCGCAGTGCCGCGTAATGCATGAGAATCTGGCCGTTGACGCCCATCACGTACAACAGGCCGATGTCCGGCCTGCGCAGCGCATCGCGCTCTTCTTCGGTGAGCTCGTATTCCGCCAGCAGGCCTTCGAAATCCTCGTCGAGCCGCCGGCGCACGGCCGGATCGCGATTGAGCTGGTAGATCAGCTTCTGGATGTAGTACAGACTCATTGCTGATTGGCCCGCCTGTCGGCGTCCACCGGATTGGTGTCGAGCTCCTGGGCGAGCTCGCCGAGGGAGACCTCGAGCTCATGCAGCAGCCGCAGCAGTTCGGCAAGTTTCTCCGTGCCGAAGCGCTTGCTGATGCGTGCATACATCTGTTCGGAGTACGGGGCGTGTTCGCCGATCAGGCGCAGCCCGTCGGTCTGCAGGCTCACCACCGAACGGCGCAGATCCGTGTCCACCTGGCGGCGGCCGATGAGTCCGCGCTTGGCGAGGTCGGGCAGAATGCGCGAGAGGCTGGGGGCGAGGAGAAATGTCTCCTCGGCGAGCTCGGTGACCTCCATCGGGCCGCGATGGGCAAGCGCCCGCAGAATCCGCCACTGCTGCTCGGTCACACCGCGGCGGCGCAGCCCGGGACGAAACAGCCGCATCACCGCTTCGCGCGTGCGCAGCAGCGCCATCGGCAGAGACTCGGAGAACGGTCGCATGGGCAGCGACCGTTGTGCGAGCGGCGGTCGTTTAGAGCTCATCGGTCACCTCGTGGCGGAGCACTCCGACGCGCGGGATTTCGATCTCCACCCGGTCTCCGGGCACCAGGTAGCGCGGCGGGTCGAGCCGCGCCCCGGCGCCGCTCGGCGTGCCGGTCAGGATGACATCGCCCGGCTCGAGCGTACAGAAGCGCGACAGGTAGTTGAGCAGGTACGGAATCGAAAACATCATCCGGTCGCTGGTATCGTCCTGACGCACCTCGCCGTTGACCCGGGTGATCACGCGCAGGGGCGCCGAACCGACCTCGTCGCGGGTCACGATGTGCGGTCCGAGAGATCCGGAACGATCGAAGTTCTTGCCCTGCGTAACGTTGAACTTGGCGTGGCGCACCCAGTCGCGCACCGTGCCTTCGTTGGCGCAGGTGTATCCGAACACGTGATCGAGCGCCTGATCCTGCGGGATGCGGCGTCCGCCACGGCCGATCAGCAGCGCGATCTCCCCCTCGTAATCGAGCTGCTCGGACTCCCGCGGGCGCACGATCGGCTCGCCGGGGGCGGAGAACGAGGTGTGCGAGCGCATGAAGACGCTCGGATACCTGGGTTTCTCCGAACCGTCCCTGTATTCTTCGTTGCGCTCGGGATAGTTGACGCCGATGCAGAAGTAGCGCGTACAGCGGCCCGCCGGGTTGAGCAGCCGCACCTCGGACGGGCCGTAGTCGCACAGATCGGTCTCGGCGCATGCCCGGGCCTGCTCGATCAACCCGGCCCGCAGCAGCGAGAGCACGTCGCCCGCGTCTTTCCCGAGTCGCGCACCGAGATCGATGACGCCCCGGGGTCCGAGCGCGCCGCACGAGCGCCGATCGCCGGCCTGGAAGTTGATCAGTCTCACGCGGTCGCTCCCGCGAGCAGCCCGGCGCGTTCGAGGACCCCATCGAGGCGCCGCTCGAGCTCGGGCGTCGCGCTCATCATCGGCAGACGATGCTCGTTGCGCGCCAGCAGTCCCAGCCGCCGCATCATGTATTTCATCGGGATGGGGTTGGTGTCGAAGAACACCGCCTGGTTGATCTCGAACAACTGATGGTGCAGCGTCTGCGCGCCCGCGAGGTCCCCCCGCCATACCGCCTCGCACAGCTCGGCGAGGATCCGGGGCCGCAGGTTCCCCACGGCATTCATGAGGCCGCAGGCGCCGACCGTCATCATCGGAAAGCTGAGCTCCTCGAGCCCGACGAAGATCTTGAATTCCGGGCCAAGCACGGCGTGGCATTCCGATACCAGTCCCAGATCGTTCACCGCGTGCTTCATGCCTACGAACGACGGCGAGCGCTCGCGCAGCGTCTTCAGCGTCTCGATGGTGACGCTGACCGCCGCCCGCCCCGGGATGTGATAGACCATCCACGGCAGGTCGGTGAGCGAGGCGAGTTCCAGGTAGTAGGCGATGAGGCCGCGCTGCGGCGGGCGGATATAGTAGGGCGTGACGATGAGCAGGGCATCGGCGCCGGCTCGTGCGGCATGCTCCGTCAGCGTTCGCGTTTCCCTCATGGACTGCGAGCCGGTGGCCGCGACCACCGGGATCCGCCCGCCCGCCACCTGGACGGCGACATCGACCAGGCGGTTGCGCTCGTCGGTCGAGAGTGTCGACGGCTCGGCGGTGGTGCCGTTCACCAGTACGCCGTGCGAACCGTTCTGGATCTGGAACTCGACCAGACGGGCGTAAGCGTCGTAGTCGACCTCGCCGTCGCGGAACGGCGTGACCAGCGGTGGGATGGAACCTTTGAGTCTTTCGAGGCGTGCGCTCACCGGGAGTCTCCTGCGTTGTGTCACACGCCCAGCCGCGGCACGCGATGAGTGCCGAAGGCAAGGCAGATGTTCTTGGTTTCCATGTAGAAGTCGAAGCTGTAGTCGCCGCCGTCGCGGCCGATGCCGCTCGCCTTCATGCCGCCGAAGGGCGCGGGCAGGTGGCGGTTGTTTTCCGAGTTCACCCAGACCATGCCGGCCTCGACGCCGTGCGCCATGCGCAGCGCCCGTCCGGTATCGGAGGTCCAGACATAGGCGGTCAGGCCGTAAGGAGTGTCGTTGGCGACCCGCAATGCCTCGGCCTCGTCGTCGAAGGCGATGGCGGTCAGCACCGGGCCGAAGATTTCCTCGCGGGCGACCCGCATGCTGTTGTTCGCGTGGGTGAACAGTGTCGGCTGTACGTACAGCCCCGGCTGGAGCGCTTCGACGCGGTTGCCTCCGACCCTGATCTGCGCGCCGTCTTCGCGCGCGATGCGGAAGTAGCTCAGCACCTTGTCGAGGTGTCGGGCATGGATGAGCGGACCGATCTCGGTGGCCGGATCGAGCGGATGGCCGACCTTCAGCTTCGCGACGCGCTCGGCCACGCGCTCGATGAACCGTTCGTAGATGGAACGTTGCACCAGCAACCGGCTCGAGGACGTGCAGCGCTCGCCGTTCAGACTGTAGATCATGAACACCACGGCATCCACGGCGCGCTCCAGGTCTGCGTCGTCGAACACGACCACCGGGTTCTTGCCGCCGAGCTCGAGGTGCACGCGCTTCAGCGTCGGTGCGCCCTGGCTCATGATCAGGCTGCCGGTCCTGGATTCCCCGATGAAGGCGGTGGCCCGGATGGCCGGTTCCTCGGTGAGCAGCCGACCCGCACGTTCTCCAACGCCGTTGACGACGTTGACGACCCCGGGGGGCACGCCGGCTTCGGTCATGATCTCGGCGAGCATCATGGCGGTGAGCGGACTCCATTCCGCCGGCTTGTGTACCACGGTGCAGCCGGCCGCGAGCGCTGGAGCGATCTTCCAGGTCGAGAGCATGAACGGCGTGTTCCACGGGGTGATCACCGCCACCGGGCCGATCGCCTGGCGGACGGTGTAGTTCATGTGCTCGGCGGCAGGCAGCGCCCGGCCGCTGCAGGCT
>JAKAFQ010000303.1 GCA_021817875.1 Pseudomonadota bacterium | reverse complement strand
GAGCTACGTGCGGCGCAACTACGGCATCCTCATCGGGGAGGCGACCGCCGAGCGCATCAAGCTCGAGATCGGCTCGGCCTATCCGGGGCAGCAGGTGCGCGAGATCTCGGTCAAGGGCCGCAATCTGTCCGAGGGCGTGCCTCGCGCCTTCACGCTGAACAGCAACGAAATCCTCGAAGCGCTCCAGGAGCCGCTGCAGAACATCGTCAGCGCGGTCAAGCAGGCGCTCGAGCAGACCCCGCCCGAGCTCGGCGCGGACGTGGCCGAGCGCGGCATCGTGCTCACCGGCGGCGGCGCGCTGCTGCGCGATATCGACAAGCTCCTCACCGAAGAGACCGGCCTGCCGGTCGTCGTGGCGGATGACCCGCTCACCTGCGTGGCGCGCGGCGGCGGACGCATCCTCGAGCTGATGGACGAGATGGGCCCCGGCCACTTCGGGCTGGAATAGCCCGCACGTCCCGTGGCGGCCTTTGGCACCCGGACCGGATCGCCGCGAACGCGCGGAGGCTCGGCGGGTTTCCGTTTTTTCCTCTACGCGCTCGTCTCGATCGTCCTGATGGTGCTCGATCAGCGGCTCGACTGGCTGGAACGGGTCCGCTACGCGCTGCAGGCGGTCACGTATCCGGTGGAGATCGCCCTGAACTCCCCGCTCGCCGCATGGCGCTGGATCGAGAGCGACTTTGCCGCGCGCGACAGGCTCGAGGCCGAGAATCGGCGCCTGCTCACGCGGCTGCGCGGTCTTGAAGTGCGCTCGCTGCGCTTCGAGGCGCTCGAGGCGCAAAACGCCGAACTCATCGGACTGAAACGGGCCGTGCCACCGGTGGCCGAGCGCTGGCTGCCGGCCGATGTCGTCGATTCCCAGTTCGGCGCCCTGCGCCAGCGGATTCTGATCGACCGCGGCACCCGCAACGGGGTCTTCCGCAACCAGGTCGTGCTCGATGACGAGGGGATCGTCGGCCAGACCATGCACGTCGGACCCTGGAGCGCCGAAGTCCTGCTGATCACGGATCCCGATCACGACCTGCCCGTGCAGATCGAGCGGACGGGATTTCGCACCATCGCCGTGGGAACCGGAGATCCCGACGCGCTGGCGCTGCCGTATCTGCCGGCCAATGCCGATGTCCGCGTGGGCGATGTCCTGGTGACCTCGGGTCTCGGGGGCGTCTTTCCGTCGGGCTACCCGGTTGCGCGCGTGACCCAGGTGCACCCGAGCGCGCTGCAGCCGCTCGGACGGGTGCAGGCGGTGCCGTTTGCGCACATCGAGACCGACCGCGAGGTCATGCTGCTGTGGTTCCGCCAGAGCAATCCGGCGGCACCCCTGAAACTGACCGGCGGCCAGCTCACCTCGGGCAATCCGGCCGTCCAGCCGCTGCCGGCGCCCCCGCCCGCACCGTCTGCGGCCGCGTGCGCTCCGGGCACCGGCACCCCGGCCGGTGCCCCGGGAGCGACCTCACCGGCCGCACCGATCCAGGGCGCTGCGGCCCCCGGGGCCGCCTCACGCTCTCCCGGCCCTGTCGCGCCGGCCGCCCCGGCGTCCCCCCGGTCGACCTCTCCCTCCCCGGATCACCCGAAGCCATGAGCGCCTCACCCCGCGGCGCGATGCTCAGGACGGCGCTGATCGCGCTGGTCCTGACGCTGTTGCCCCTGCCGACCTGGCTGGCCATCCTGAGGCCGGAATTTCTGGTGCTCACCGTGCTCTATTGGTCGATCCAGGCGCCTTTCGCCGGCGGGGTCGGGCTCGGCTGGTGTTCGGGGCTGGCGCTCGATGCCTTCCAGGGACCGGTTCTCGGCGAGCATGCGCTCGCCGTGGCGCTCGTGGCCTACCTGGGGGTGCACGAGCACCAGAGGATTCGCACCAAGCCGCTGCTGCAACAGTCACTGATGGTCTTCGCGGTGCTGGTTTTATATGAGTTCGTGCTGTTCGCCGTCGACGGCTGGAGCGGACACCCGCTGACCACGCCCTTGCGCTGGGTGCCGGTCGCGACCGGCGCGCTCATCTGGCCGCCTTTGGCCGGGTTGCTCTCGCGGACCTACCGGCCGCGCACCTGAGCGAGAGCCCTCGTCCGGTCATGGCCCCCGTCCGCATCAAGGATCACTGGCGCGAGCAGCGCATTTTCGACCGCCGCGCGTGGACTGCCGCAATCGTGATGGCGCTCGCCGCGCTCGCGGTCCTCGGACGGCTGTACTACCTGCAGATCATGCGCAACAGCTTCTATACGCAGCTCTCGCAGGCGAACGGCGTGCGCACCGAGCCCATCCCGGCCGCGCGCGGCCTGATCATCGACCGCAATGGCGAGGTGATCGCCTCCAACCAGCCGACGTTCGACCTCGAGCTGACGCCCGATGAGGTGCCTCACCTGCACCGCTCGCTCGAGCGGCTGGTGACGCTCGGACTGCTGCAGGCCGATGACATCCCGGAGCTGATCCGCACCATCCACTCCCGCCAGAGCTTCGACAGCGTGCCGATCCGGCTGCACCTCTCGGACCAGGAGGTGGCGCGCTTCGCGGTGCGTCGCTACGAATTCCCGGGCATCGATATCAGCCCTCGCCAGGCCCGCTGGTATCCGTTCGGATCGCTGGCCGTCGATGCGGTGGGGTACGTCGGCACCATCAGCGCCAACGACCTCAAACGCATCAACCAGGCCGCCTATGCCGGCACCGCGGTGATCGGCAAGACCGGCGTCGAAGCGGCCTACGAGAAGCAGCTGCACGGCACCAACGGCTACCGGCAGATCCTGGTGAACGCGCTCGGCCGGCCGGTCCAGAGGCCGGGCGTCCTCGGCCGCGAGCTGCACGTCGAGCCCCCGACGCCAGGCGACGACATCATCCTGTCTCTCGATCTGAAAGTTCAGCGGGTGGCCGAGAGCCTGCTCAAGGGGCACGACGGTGCGGTGGTCGCCCTGAATCCCTGGAACGGCGACGTGATCGCCATGGCCAGTTCTCCGTCTTTCGATCCCAACCTGTTTGCGCGCGGGATCACCGAGAAGGAGTACCAGACACTGCTCGACGACCCGCGCCAGCCGTTGTTCAACCGCGCGCT
The DNA here is from genome assembly GCA_021817875.1 of Pseudomonadota bacterium. Next base: position 2,556 of record JAKAFQ010000303.1, on the reverse strand, counting down.
GCGCGCCGAGCTGCCCTCCGGCTCGACGATCAAGCCGGGACTGGCCCTCGGAGCCCTCACCGACGGGGTGATCGATGCCCACCAGCGGGTATTTGCCGCCTATGCCTATCACCTGCCCGGCAGCGCCCATCTCTACCATAACGCCATGCATGAATTCTGCGGTTGGATGACCATGCGCACGGCCATCATCATGTCGTGTGACGTGTACTTCTACCGCCTCGCGCACTTGATGGGGATCGACCGCATCGCGTCCTGGCTGCCGGATTTCGACTTCGGCCGGCTCACCGGCATCGACATTCCGGGCGAGCTGCCCGGACTGGTGCCCTCGAGGGCATGGAAGGCGTCGCATTTCAGGAACCCGGCGCAGCGCGAGTGGTTCCCCGGCGACACGGTGATCCTCGGCATCGGCCAGGGTTACTTCCTCACCACCCCGCTGCAGCTGGCGCACTACACCGCCATGCTGGCCGCCCGCGGCCTCAACTTCAGGCCCCGGCTGGTCACCGGGATCCGCAATCCGCGCACCGGCAGGATCCATTGGAAGCGCCCCGTGCTGCAAGGCAACCTCACCCGGATCAGCGCCGCCTCCTGGAAAGTGATCGTCAAGGCGATGATCGGTGTGACCACGAAACCCCGGGGGACCGCCTACTGGCAATTGCGCGACAGCACCTACCCCATTGCCGGCAAGACCGGCACGGCGCAGCTGGTGAGCGAGAAGGCGAACGGCGCCTCCAGCGAGGAAGAGTACAAGGCGAAGGGAACGCTCGTGAAACTGCGCGACGACGCGTGGTTCATCGCGTTTGCACCGGCGCAGAATCCGCGGATCGCAGTCGCCGTACTCGACGAGCATGCCGGCTGGGGATCGACGGGGGCCGCGCCGATTGCGCGCAAGGTGATGGATGCGTATCTGCTCGGACCCGACGGCAAGCTGCTCGCCGACCCGGGCCGAGGCCGGTTCTCGGAGCCCGCCGACCTCAAGGCACGGGTCCTGCCCGGGGTGTCTGCGACGCTCACGCCGCTGCAACTGGCGGCCCGGCCGAGCCGTCCTTCGATCGAGTCCCGGGTCGTGGCGGCGGAGACCCGCCCACGATGATCCACGAAGAGCTGTCGACGGAGTCCCGGGCGCGACGCACCCTGAGCGGCGCGGCACGGGTGCTGCTCGCGCTGAAGATCGACGGACCGCTGGTGATCGGCCTCGGCCTCACCGCCGCGTACGGACTGATCGTGCTGTACAGCGCCTCGGCGGAGAACCTGCCGATGCTGCTGCGGACGGGACTGCGCCTGGTGTTGGGAGCCATCGTGATGCTCGCCCTCGCGCGGGTCCATCCCAACCTGCTGCGCCGGGCCTCTCCCTGGCTCTACGGGTTCGGCATCCTGCTGCTGCTCGCCGTGGCGCTGGTCGGCCACGTGCACCTCGGCGCCAAACGCTGGCTCGACCTCGGCCCCATCCACTTCCAGCCATCGGAGCTGATGAAGCTCGCCGTGCCCATGATGTGCGCCTGGTATCTGCAGGAGCGGCCGCTGCCGCCTCGCTGGAGCGACCTCGCGCTCCTGGCGCTCATCATCCTCGCGCCGGTGGGGCTCGTCGCCAAGGAACCGGACCTCGGGACCGCCATGCTCATTGCCGCCGGAGGCGGCATCGTGGTGTTCCTCGCCGGTCTGCGCAAACGCGTCATCGTCACGCTGCTGCTGCTGGTCGCGGCCGCCGCGCTGTTCGGCATGCGATTCATGCACGGCTACCAGCGCGAGCGCCTGGTCAGCTTTCTGAACCCGCAGGCCGATCCGCTCGGCGCCGGTTACCACATCATCCAGTCGCAGATCGCCATCGGCTCCGGCGGTGTGTTCGGCCAGGGCTGGATGGCCGGCAGCCAGGCCCAGCTCGACTTTCTGCCCGAGCGAACCACGGATTTCATTTTCGCGGTGATCGGCGAGGAATTCGGTCTGCTCGGTCTGGCGGGGCTGCTGGTGCTTTACGTGTTCGTGATCGGCCGCTCGCTCTATCTGTCCATGCAGGGACCGGATACCTTCTCGCGGCTGCTCGGCGGCAGTATCGCGCTCACCTTCTTCGTGTACGTGTTCATCAACGCCGGCATGACCACCGGGCTCGTTCCCGTGGTGGGCGTGCCGCTGCCGCTCGTGAGCTACGGCGGCAGCTCCGTGGTGACGGTGCTGTCAGGTTTCGGTATTCTCATGTCGTTGTATTCGCACCGCAAGCTCATGGGCTAGCTCAGGCTTGATCGGCGGCTTCGATTCGATATTCTCTGGCGCACCCGAGGCAGACACGCCAACGTGTTCCCGCGTATCCTTTCTTTCCTGTCGCGCTCGATTCTGCCAACGCTGATTGCGCTGGCCGTGCTCGCGCGCCCGGCTGCCGCGCTCGAGACGCCGGCACCGTTCCCGCACGCGCAGCTCGCCCGGTTCGCCTCCCGGGTCGCACGGCGCGACTCGTTGAGCCGCCGCTGGGTGCTGCGGGTGCTCTCGCAAGCCCGCGCGCAGCCGCACATCATCGACATGATGACCCGCCCCGCCGAGCAGGTGCTGCAGTGGTGGCAGTACCGG
>JAKAFQ010000302.1 GCA_021817875.1 Pseudomonadota bacterium | reverse complement strand
ACACCCTGCCGGCCAAGCCCGGGAGCATCCTCGCCTCGATGGGCATCTACGTATTCAATACGCGGCTGCTCGAGATGCTCCTCAGGGAGGACTCGGCCAATCCGGCCTCCTCGCACGATTTCGGCAAGGACATCCTGCCGAAGGCGATCGCCGGCGCGCTGCAGGTCTTCGCCTACCCCTTCCAGGACGTGAAAACCCGCGCTCAGAGCTACTGGCGCGACGTCGGCACGCTGGATGCGTATTACGAAGCCAACCTGGAGCTGGTGCACGTCGCGCCCGAACTCAACATCTACGACGAGGACTGGCCCATCTGGACCTACCAGGTGCACCAGCCACCGGCGAAATTCATCCTCGACGAGGACGGCCGACGGGGTATGGCGATCAATTCCATGGTCTCCGGCGGCTGCATCATCTCCGGCGCGAACGTACGCGAGTCGCTGCTGTTCTCCAACGTGCGCGTGGAGGAGCGCAGCGCCATCGAGCGCGCCGTGATCCTGCCCAATGCGCACATCGGGTCCGGCTGCCGCATCCGCCGCGCCATCATCGACGAGGGCAGCGAGATTCCCGACGGCATGAGCATCGGCGTGGACCACGAGGCAGACGCCAGGCGGTTTCTCGTCACCGAGAAGGGCGTCGTGCTCGTGACGGCCGAGATGCTGCGCCGGCTCTCGCCCTGAGACCGCCATGAACTCCCCGCCGCGCCTGCCGGTCGTCCTGCTGTGGCACATGCACCAGCCGCAATACCGCGATGCGCTCACCGGGCAGTATGTGCTGCCGTGGACGTACCTGCACGCCATCAAGGATTACACCGACATGGCCGCGCACCTCGAGGCCAACCCGGAGGCCCGCGCGGTGTTCAACTTCACGCCGGTGCTGCTCGAGCAGATCGACGCCCTGGCACGATCGGTCGCCGAGCACCTGCGCTCGGGCAGCGCTCTGCCCGACCCGGTGCTCGCGCTCCTCGGGCCTGATCCGGTGCCGGACGCGCCGGCCGAGCGGCTCGCCAGCATCCGCGCCTGCCTGCGCGCCCAGCGCAAGCAGATGATCGAGCGCTTCGGCCCCTACCTCGAGCTCGCCTCGATTGCCGAAACGCTGGCGACGGCCGAGCGGGTGAGCTACGCCTCGGACCAGTTCATCCACGACCTCGCCGTGTGGTACCACCTCGCCTGGGTCGGGGAAACCGTGCGCCGCACCGATCCACTGGTGAGCCGTCTCACCGAGCAGGGACGGGGCTTCACGGCCGGGCAGCGCCGCGAGCTGCTGACCCTGATCGGCAGCCTGCTGTCCTCGGTCGTGCCGCGCTACCGGCGGCTCAGCGAACAGGGTCAGTGCGAGCTGTCGGTCACCCCCTACGGTCACCCGATCGTGCCGCTGCTGTTCGATTTCCGGGCGGCGCGCGAAGCCATGCCCAGCCTGCCGCTGCCGCAGCATGCCGCCTATCCCGGCGGAGCCGAGCGGGCCGAGTGGCACGTGCGCGAAGGACTGCGGCTGTTCACGCGGAGCTTCGGCGTGCGGCCCGCCGGCTGCTGGCCCTCGGAAGGCGCGATCAGCCGCCCGACGCTCGAGCTGCTCGACCAGGCCGGTTTCAAGTGGGTCGCCAGCAGCGCCAACGTGCTGCACGGCTCGCTGCAGCGCGCCGGCGGCCAGCCCGCGCAGGCGAGCCGCGATCCGCAGACGTTCAACCGGCCCTATCGCCTGCCGAACGCGTCGTTGCTGCAGTTCTTTCGCGAAGACACGCTGTCCGACCTGATCGGATTCACCTACGCCACCTGGCACGGGGATGACGCCGCGCACAACCTCGTCGAAGCCCTGGCGCAGCTCGCGCGCCAGTACGCCGGCTCGCCCGGGCACGTGGTGCTGATCGCGCTCGACGGCGAGAACGCCTGGGAGCACTACCCGTTCAACGGCTACTATTTCCTGCGTGCGCTGTACTCGCTCCTCGCCGCGCATCCGCTGCTCGAGCTGACGACACTCGGGCAGTGCGCGAGCCGGAACCTTGCGCCCGTGACACTGCCCCAGGTCATGGCGGGCAGCTGGGTCCACGGAACGCTGACCACCTGGATGGGCGATCCGGCCAAGAACCGCGCCTGGGATCTGCTGTGCGAGGCGAAGCTCGCGTTCGACGCGGCCGTGGGCGGGCGGCTCGATCCGGCAGAGCGCGCGGCCGCCGAGCGGCAGCTGGCGTTGTGCGAGAGCTCCGACTGGTTCTGGTGGTTCGGAGACTACAATCCGGCCGAGGCCGTCAGTCAGTTCGATGCGCTGTATCGTCGCCAGCTCTCGCGCCTGTACGGCCAGCTGGGCGTGCCGCCGCCGGCAGACTTGGCGCAGCCGATCGCCACCGGCGGCGGCAGTCCCGAGCACGGCGGCGTCATGCGCCGCTCCTACGCGAGCTGAGCGGCGCGCGCCCCGATGAAACGACTGCGCTGGCTGCCGCTGCTCTGGGCCCTGGCCGCGCTCGCCGGCTGCGCCCTGTTCGTCTCCCGGCTGGCCGCGCCACGGCTCACCATCGTCAACGTGCAGGTCCAGCGCGCCGACTTCTGGCAGCAGCGCCTGCAGGTGCGCGTGCGGGTGCGCAACCCCAACGATCTCGACCTGGCGGTGAAGCGCGTCAGCTACGCGCTCGACATCTCAGGACAGCGCCTCGCCACCGGCACCTGCGCCCAGGGGTTCACCGTTCCCGCCCACGGCAGCGCGGAATTCGACACCGAAGTCACCGCCAACATGGCCGGCGCGCTGCTCACGCTGCTGACCCAGGGCCGTAACCGGCCGGTGCGCTATCGCCTCACCGGCCGGGTGGAGCTCGCCCACGGCTGGCTGCGCTCGCTGCCGTTCGACGAGCGCGGCTCGTTCCGGCTGCGGTAGTCTCCCCACGCGGCGCGGACTGCGGCGGGCGCTCAATCTTCCTCTGCACGCGGCCGGTACGCCTGCACCAGCTCCTGCTGGCGGCGCAGCGGCACCGGATCGTAGTGACTGAGCGCCATGACGTAGCTGCCCTGGCCGCCGGTGAGCGCCTTCAGGCGCGACTGGTAGTCGGCGATCTCCGAGAGCGGCACCAGCGCCGACACCGTGGCGAGCTGCCCCGGCAGCGTGTTGTTGCCGTTGATGCGCGCCCGCCTGGTGGCGAGATCGCCGCTGATGTCGCCGATGGCGCTCGCCGGCGCGGTGATCTCCAGGCGCACGATGGGCTCGAGGACGATCGGATGGGCCTTGCGGATCGCATCGAGGAAGGCCTTGCGGCCGGCCGAGACGAATGCGACCTCCTTGGAGTCCACCGGATGGTGCTTGCCGTCGTAGACCGTGGCACGGATGTCCTGCAGGGGGAAACCGGCGAGCGCGCCTTCGCTCAGCACCTGCCGCACCCCCTTCTCCACCGCGGGAATGAACTGCCCCGGGATGGCCCCGCCCACCACCTCGTCCACGAATTCGAATCCGGCACCGCGCCCGAGCGCCTCGACGCGCAGAAACACCTCGCCGAACTGCCCCGCTCCGCCGGTCTGCTTCTTGTGGCGGCTGTGGCCCTCGGCCGGCTGGGTCACCGTCTCGCGGTACGGGATGCTCGGCGGGTGAGTCTTGATCTGCACGCCGTAGCGCTGACTCATGCGCTCGAGCAGCACCCGCAGGTGCAGCTCACCGGCTCCATACAGCACCGTCTCGTTGAGGGCGGCGTGCTGCTCGATGCGCACGCACGGATCCTCCGCCGTCAGCTTGTGCAGGGCATCGGCCAGCCGCTGCTCGTCGCCGCGGCGCTGCGGCTCGATCGCGACGCCCAGCATCGGCGGCGGCAGCGCGACGGGATCGAGGAAGTACTGGTCCTCGTCGTGAGAATCGTGCAGCACGGCGTCGCGATGCAGTTCCTCGACCTTGGCGATGGCACAGATGTCGCCCGGCCCGGCCTGGGTGATTTCCAGGGTGTCCTTACCGAGCAGGCGGTACAGGTGCGCCACCTTGAAGGGCTTGCGCGCATCTCCCACGAACAGCTGCGATCCCGGGCGCACGGTGCCCTGATGCACGCGTACGGCGCCCAGCTTGCCCACATAGGGATCGATCACGATCCTGAAGACGTGCGCCACGACGTGTCGGTCCGGATCGGGCGAGACCGCGACGCGCTGCGGAGCACTCGCCGGCCCTGGCGTCTGGTCGTCCACCGCGCGCGGGCGCCCCTCGCCGCGCGACTCGCCCTTGAGGAAGCGCGGCGGATTGCCTTCCGCCGGATTCGGCATCAGCCGCGTGAAGATCTCGAGAAGCTCGGGCACACCGGCGCCGTTTTCCGCCGAGGCGAAGCACACGGGCACGAGGTGTCCTTCGCGCAGGGCCTGTTCGAAGGGCGCGTGCAGCTGCTCCGGCGTCAGGGCCTCGCCCTGCTCGAGGTACAGCGCCATGAGCGGCTCGTCGAGTTCGACGATCTGATCGACGATGTGCGTGTGGGCGGCCTCCACCGTGGAAATATCCACCGGGGCGCTTCGCGGCCTGAAAAAACAGTCGGTGACCGCCGCCCCCCCCGAAGGCAGGTTGATCGGCAGACATTGCGGCCCGAACTGCTCACGCAGCCGCTCGAGCACCTCGGCGCAGCGCGCGTCCCGGCTGTCGATCTTGTTGACGATGAGCAGCCGGCACAGCCCCCGGTCGCGCGCGAAATCCATCAACCGCTGGGTCACGCTGTCCGGACCGTTCACGGCGCTGACGACGACGGCAATCGCCTCCACGGCCTCCAGCACCGAGAGCGTGCGCCCGAGGAAGTCCGGATAGCCCGGGGTGTCGAGCAGATGGATGCGGGTGGCTGCATGCTCGAAGGTCAGGATGGCCGGATCGAGCGAGTGCTGCAGCGCCCGCTCCTGCGGGTCGTAGTCCGAGACGGTCGTCCCGCGCTCGAGGCTGCCCAGGGCGCGGATGGCGCCTGCGCTGAACAACAGCCTCTCGGCGAGCAGCGTCTTGCCAGAGCCAGCCGCACCGGCGAGGGCGATGTTTCGGATGCTCGTGTGGCCCATCGTTTCCCCCACCGCAGCTCCCACTCTGGGGGCAGGGTACTCCGGCGACACCCGGGCCGCAAAACCGCAAGTGCGCCGCGCGGCGGCACAATCCGCTGCCGAGCATCGCCGCCTGGGCCGCGACGTGTCCGGGCCGGAGCTTCCCGCCGGTGCGCATCGCCCCGGAGAGCGAGCACCGGGGTTGGGGCAGCGCGCCCGGCCGAATCCGGGCAGGCTGGTCCCCCTGGCGCTAGGGTGCGGAAAGCTCCAGGACGACCCCTGCCTGATTGACGGTCGTGAGCGAGACCGGACGACGCCAGATGCGCCGCAGGTAATCGAGCACCTTGCGGCTGCGCTCGAGGTCGAGGCCACGCCCGTCGAGCGCGTGATCGTGCACCAGCTCGAGCGAGCCGTCGGCGCGGATGTGCTGCGCCATCACCGTGGGTGCGCCGAAATTGTACTTGGGCGCAAGGATGGCCTCGTGCAGCGCGTTCAGATCGGGCTCGAGCACCCTCACCTGGCCATCGCGGGCGACATAGCGGAACAGCTCGAGCTCGTCAGCCAGCTCGCGCGTCAGGTGATTGCGGATGAACGCGAAGTCGTCGTCCTGCTCGCGAATGGCCAGAGCGGCCGGCAGCCCCTGCTGTTCG
>JAKAFQ010000301.1 GCA_021817875.1 Pseudomonadota bacterium | reverse complement strand
GCGGGTAACACGCCGCGTCGCTGAGTAAGCGGACGGTGATCCGAGGATCGGCGGGGCGCAAGGGTGCAGTGCAAAAAGTGGAGTGCGCGCCCGGCTTGTGATGAGACGGCATGGGAAGCGTCGGTAATTGGTGCCGGCGCGCCATCCTCGGATGCGGTAGCCGGGGCGGGTCCCGCCCCCTGCAGTCCTGCACGAATTGCCACCTACTCGACTGCGGGATGCCTCGCGATATACCTCTCGTGCAGTCTCACCAGCAGGTAGTACACCACGGGTGTGGCGATGAGCGAGAGGAGCACCGAGAAGCACAGCGCGCCGATGTCGGCGATTCCGAGGGGCTGCAGCATCTGCGCGCCGGCACCTGCGCCGTAGGCGAGGGGCAGCATGCCGAGCGCCGCGGCGAGCGAGGTCATGAGGACCGGCCGTAGTCTGCGATGGCCGGCCTGGACCAGCGCCTCGATGAGCTCCATGCCCTCGGAACGCAGCTGGCGGCAATAATCGAGCACCAGAACGCCGTTCTTGGCGACGATGCCGACGCCGATGATGGCGCCGAGGTATGAGACGATGTTCAAAGTGATGCCGCTCACCCAGAGCCCCACCATCGCTCCGAAGAGCGCGAGCACCGCGCCGAAGACGATGGCGATCGGCTCATGGAAGGAGCGGAATTCCACCACCAGTACCGTAAAGGCAAGCAGAATCGCCGCCAGCAGCACGGCGAGGAGGTTCTGGAAGGACTGATGCTGAAGCCGGTAGAGTCCTCCGAACTGCACGGTCCCGGGCGGCAACCCGCTGTCGCGGGCGAGCGTGGCGCGCACCTCGTGCATCGCGGTAGCGAGATCGATGCCCTCGAGCCGGGCCGAGACGAGAGCGTCCTGGCGCAGATTTTCGCCGTTCAACTCCACTTGGTTCGTGCGCTCATCCACCGTCGCCACTTGCTTCAGTCGCACGATTGCGCCGGTGGGTGTGCGGATCGGCAGATTGATGAGGGTTGCCAGTCGATCGATGCTCTGCGGATTGACCATCACACGCACGTCCACTCCCCGGTCGCCCTGCAATAGGTACAAGGAGGTGCTGCCGAGCAGAGCGTTATGAACGGCATCCGCGATTTTCTGCGTGATGAGGCCGAAGCGCGCGGCTTAGGCGCGACGCACTTTGAGGTCGAGGGGCGGACCGCTCACCATCAGCCCGTCGAAAGTATAGACGAGGCTCGGAATCCGCTTGATCTGCGCCTCGGCGCGCGACGCAGTCGTTTCGAGCCACCTGAGGTCCGGTGAGAACAAACGGATCTCGATCGGATAGGGCGCGAGCTGCCGCCTCGTCAATCATATCGGTCGGCATCAATGACCGAACCGACGCTCTTGCGGTAAAATCGGCAGCCACGTGCATGCCATTCAACCAGCTATACTGATCCTGTATGAAAGTTCTGGTCGTCGAAGACGAACACAAGACATCGGCCTACCTCAAACGTGGACTGGAGGAAAACGGCTTCATCGTCGACGTCGCGGAGACGGGAGAGGACGGCAGCCACTTGGCCGAAACGCAACCCTATGACCTGATCGTACTCGATGTGCTGCTGCCGGGGCGTAACGGCTGGAACGTCGTCACGGATCTGCGGCGCCGCGGGATCGAGACACCCGTCCTGTTCCTGACGGCGCGCGATGCAATCCGCGACCGCGTGAAGGGCTTCGAACTCGGCGCGGACGATTATCTCGTGAAACCCTTTGCATTCTCAGAACTCCTGGCGCGAATACGATCGCTATTGCGACGCGGACCCGCGAGGCAATCCACGGTGCTCCGAATAGACGATCTCGAAGTTGATCTCGCCCGTCACCGGGCTCTACGGGGCGGTCGGACCCTCGACCTTACGCCGAAGGAGTTCCAGCTCCTGTCTCTGCTGCTGCAGCGCAGCGGCGAGGTTCTCTCGCGCACGCTGATTGCCGAGCAGGTATGGGACATCAACTTCGAAAGCGACTCGAATCTCGTCGAAGTCCATATGCGGCGGTTGCGCTCGAAGGTGGACGACCCGTTCGAGAGGAAGCTCATTCAGACGGTGCGTGGCGTCGGATATGTCCTCGAAAAGCGGACCTGAGCGCCACGGAGTGGGGCGGCCCGCCTCTGCGCGATCCCCGTCGATCGCCCTGCGCATGACCGCGTGGTACGTGCTTTCCGCCTTTGCGCTGATCATCATCGCGACGGGGTCGCTCTATTGGGTTCTCGTCAATGGTATGTATCGGGAAGACGTGCACGATTTGAGGGACAATCTCGAGAACGCGTCGCTGCTGCTGAGTGCTTCGAGCGGCCAGCATGGGGTCTCGTTTCCTTTCGCGACGCCGCGGGCACGAGGACAGCGGCCGGACATTTACCTGCGGGTCTTGGATTCGAACGGGCAAGTACTGATCGAGACACCGGGTTTGTCGAGGCGTCTGCCTACGCCCTCGAAAACGGAGCTTGCGGCAATTCCCTCGGGTGGCGGTGCGAGCCATCAGATCCTCTCGCGGCAAGGTGAACCATTTTTGACGCTGATTGCACCGATCGCCGGAAGCCAGCCGCGGTTCCTGGAAGTCGCAATGGACCGGGCGCATGACGAGTTTCTCCTGGCGCGTTACCGCGAGAGACTGTGGCTGGTGCTCGGTGCGTCGCTGGTCCTGTGCGCGGTGGTGGGGTACCTCATCGCCCGCAGCGGAATGCGACCCATCAAGGGGATCAGTCGAACCGCCGAGCGTATCCGCGCCACCACACTACACGAGCGGATCGCAACCGGCGGTCTGCCGGAGGAATTGCGGGGCCTAGCTGAGACCTTCAACGGCATGCTTGACCGCCTGGAGCAGTCTTTCGCGCACATCTCGCAGTTCTCTGATGATGTGGCACATGAACTGCGCACTCCAATCAATAACCTGCGCGGTGAGATAGAGGTGGCGCTGGGGAAGGTGCGCTCTGCGGAAGAGTATCGCGATGTGCTTGGGTCCTGTTTCGAAGAGTGCACGCGCGTCGCGCGCCTGATTCGCACACTGCTCTTTCTGGCGCGCGCAGACACTGCCGCCGATGCCTTGCAGCGCGAGCCCGTCGATCTCAGTGAGGAACTCGCCAAGGTCGTAGAATTCTACGAAGCGGACGCGGGCGAAAGAGGCGTCGAGCTTCGCGTCGTGGGTGCGTCGGGCGTGCGTGCGGAGCTCGATCGGACGCTCTTTCAGCAGGCGATCGGCAATCTGATTTCGAATGCGGTCGCACATACGCCAAGCGGCGGCTCGGTTGAGCTTGCGGCGCGTGCGAGCGGGCAAAATATCCGGGTGACCGTGACGGATACGGGGTGCGGAATTGCGCCAGAGCATCTGCCGCATGTCTTCGAGCGGTTTTACCGCATCGAACAGTCCCGAACCGGTTCGCAGCAAAATGCCGGGCTGGGCTTGGCGGTCGTGAAGAGCATCGTGAACCGCCACGGCGGACGGGTGGAGATCGACAGCCGGGTCGGCGAGGGGACCCGGGTCGAGCTCATCGTGCCCTCGTCGGGCGCTACAGCACCCGCCGAGCTTACGAAATCGTAATCTCAGCGTCAGCATTACGTCATTCGCGAGGGCGTAGGCTCCTTCGACATGAAGGTGATCGCGCGCCCCGCTGCGAGGGTTTTCGCTGTTCTAATTGTCTTGCCGCTGGCCAGCTGCGCAACCTACCGGGCTCGTCCGATCCATCCCGAGGCGACGGCGCGCTCCCTGACTGCGCGTAGCCTCACCGACCCGCGGCTGCTCCACTTCCTCGCGATCGAGGAGCATCGCGCCGGACCGCCGCAGTGGAATCTCGAGACGCTATCTCTGGTGGCCGAATTTGAGCGGCCGGACATGCCGCTTGCCACCGCGCAATGGGGAGAAGCGAAGGCAGGGGAAATCACTGCCGCGGAGCTGCCCAATCCGACGCTCTCATTCCAGCCAGCTTACAACACGACTACGACCGTCCCATCGCCTTGGAAGGTGGGGCCGGTGGTCAGCTTCCTGATCCGTGCGTTCGGAGTGCGGCCTGCGCTCATCAGCCGGGCGCGGGCACAAGCGGAGGCGGCGCGGGAGGCGATCGCCGTCACGGCCTGGCAATTGCGAGGCCGAGTGCGCGCGGCGCTCCTTGCGTTGTGGTCGACGCAGCGCTCCGCCAAGCTGTCGATCAGAGCGCTTGCCGTCGCGAATCGATACCAGGTTGCGGTCGCGCAGCGCTATCGGGCGGGGATGGTTTCGGCTTCGGACCTGACCACGGCGACGCTTGCCCAAGAGCAGGCGCAGCTCGAGGCCGCAGCCCGAGAGAGGACGCTGCAGTTGACACGTACCGGATTGGCGAGGGCCCTCGGCCTGACAGTTGCGGCACTCCATGATGTCAAACTGGATCTGGCGGGAATCTCCCATCCGCAGCGCCCCGGCAAGCTGGGTCCGCTCATTCACGCGGCGCTCATCAAACGGCCCGATGTTCTCGCCGCCCTGGCCCGCTACCGTGCGTCGGAAGCCAATCTGCGCCTCGCGATCGCACGGCAATATCCCTCGATCGACATCGGACCGGGCTATCACTACGACCAAGGTGACAACAAGTTCCTCCTGGCCGTCTCGCTCCCTTTGCCGATTCTCAATCAGAACCAGGGACCCATTGCGCAGGCCCGCGCCGCACGGCGTGTTGCCGCCGCGGAATTCACTGCGACTCAGGCGCAAGCCCTGGCCGAGATCGAGCGGGCGCAAACGGACTGGAAAGCGAGTGCCGCTGAGCTTGCCAGCGCCCGTCAGGTGCGCGCTTCAGCGACCACTGTGCTCTCGCGACGGCGAATCGAATTCACCGCGGGCCAGATCGGCCGGCTGCGGCTCCTCGGAGCTGAGGAAGCCTTCGTGCAGGCCGGGCAGGGGGCGCTTGCCGCCTCGGTGCACGAGCGCGCCGCTCTCGGGGAGCTCGAGGCGGCGCTCTATCACCCCTTTTTGATCGCGGGAAAGCGTTGATGTCCAAAAGAGTCATTCAGTGTCTGGTGGCAGCCATCGCTGCGGCCATTTTGGCGCCCGTGGCGCCAGCCGCGGGCCTCGCGCCGCTCAAACTCGGGCTCCGAGAGCTGGCGGCGGGGCAGATCCGGACTGCCGGGTTGAGACGCCTTGAGTCGGCGCCCCGGTTATCGGCGTATGGCATCGTTCTCGATCCCGGACCCCTCGCGATGCTCGTCTCGCAAGTCATTGCCGCGCGCGCCCACGCGGCTCTGGCGCGGAGCGAGGCCCGGCGCGCGGCCGGGCTCTACCGCGACCACCACAACATCTCCCAGGCGGCGCTGCAGACCGCGCAGGCGGGTCTCGCGACGGCGGCTGCGACGTATATGCAGTTGCATACAAGGATTCTTGCGCACTGGGGCCTCAAACTGTCCGACGCTGCGGTCTCGGCGAGAGCGCCGGTGCCTGCACTCGAGACCGGCATGGCGGCGCTGGTCGAAGTGAGTCTTCCGCTCGGTCAGGCGCTGGCGCATCCACCCACGACGGCCTCGGCTACGACTCCCAACGGCGGGAAGGTTCAGCTGCGCTTCATCAGCCGCGCACCGCGCACGGCCGCCGGTGTGACCGGTCAGAGTCTGTTTTATCTGATGCCCGCGCAGACAGCGGCGCCGATCGGCACACCGCTCACGCTCTCCCTCGAAACCGCG
>JAKAFQ010000300.1 GCA_021817875.1 Pseudomonadota bacterium | reverse complement strand
AGCCCACGAAGCAATCCGAAGATATTCGGACCGCCGCCTGTCCAAGCGGAGCTACCCATGATCGCCGTTCCGCCTTCCCTCCCGCCAACGACGGAGCTCGCCACCAAAGCGCAGCTCGTTGCACGACACCCGCATTTGCTCAGCGTCAATCGTGTCACATGGGCGCTCCGATGCCGGGCGGTGAACGGACTATCGGCCGCTGTCTTCGACTCTCCATGCGGAGAGTTGCTTATTCGCGAACCGTCCTTCCTGGCTTGGTTCCTTGGCCTCAGCGGCCGTGCCAAGCCGCGCGCGGGCGCAGGGGAGGGCTGCGGCTGAGCGAGGCGGGTACCGCCGCACGCGATTCGGCGCCTGACTAGTGCTTGCCAAATTTTGCCAAAGGGGCTAGATTTGCACGGTGAGCACCATGAACATTTCCCTCCCCGATGAGCTCAAAGACTTTGTCGATGAGCAGGTCAAGAGGGGGTACGGCACCAGCAGCGAGTACATGCGCGAACTGATCCGTAAGGATCAGGACCGGCTGCGCCTGCGCGAGCTTCTGCTGGTCGGGGCAGCGTCGCCACCCGGCGCCGTGGCGGATGCGAGCTACTTTAAGGGGCTCCGCGCCCGGTTACGCGGGAATCAGGCGACGGGCCGGCGGCGGTGACCGTCAAGCCGGTTGTCCCGCGCCAGCAGGCCAACCGTGACGTCGACGAGGCCATCGCATACTACGTCGAAGAGGCGAGCGAGCGCGTCGCTCTCGCGTTCATTGACGCTCTAGAGCAGGCACACCGGCACATTGGCCGACACCCGGCCAGTGGCTCATCGCGCTACGCTGTGGAACTCAACCTGCCGGGGTTGCGAGCGTGGCCGCTCAGGCGCTTCCCTCACGTCGTGTTCTACGTCGACACGCCGCATCACATTGACGTCTGGCGCGTGCTTCACGGGGCTCGCGACATCCCGGCGTGGATGCGCGAGGCGGAATCCAGCTAGCGACCTCCTGGCACCGTTGCACGAAATTGCACTGAGAGCTGATGCGGCGAATCGCCGAAGTCCATTGGTCGCTCAGTGCAAATTCAGTGCAGTGACGTACTCGTTTGCCGTCGCTGGCGCGCGTCTTGCTTCAATTCAAAGGCTAGGAAAACAACGAGTTGCAACGAGGCTATCCGAGTGTCGTGGAGCAGTTGGGAGCATGTTCGGCGTCTCTTAATCTCTTGGTCGTAGGTTCGATCCCTGCACGGCCCACCAATTCAACTAGTTACGCGCGTAATTCCGATCGCCTCGCGCTGCAAGCCGAAAGTAAGCGCCGAGCAAGCATCCCGCCCGATTCAGCGCTCCCAGACGAACAGCACTTGCTGGGGATCGCCCCAGCGGTATCCGCAGTCCGCCTCGAAGCAAGGTAGGGCGATGCGGAACGCTTCGAGGATCGGGAATGGCCCCTCGTCTGTAATCGGCACCGTCGCGCGCCATACGGTGGGCGATTCGCCACAGGGCTCTGCCAGGACGCCGTGGGACTGCAATCTCTCCAGTGCGTCACAGAGGTTCACGACACCTATCGCTCCTCTCGCATGACTCGATTGAGCCTTGCCCGTGCGATCAGGCCCCGCCGCCGCCTGCCTCCTTGAGGACAGCAAGTAGGTCGGGAAGGTGATCCTTCGCCTTTGTGAAGGGGTGAGCAGAACTGTCCCGCGCGGCAGCGTGCTCGCCTTCAGCGTGCTATTGCTCCAGTCGCAGTCGCGCGCGTCGAGAATCCATAACCCTTCTGGTGCAAAGCTCCTATCCAGCCGAAATAGCCATAGCTCGTTCCATCCCTCATGAATCGGGGATATCCGGCGCGTTGTCGAGTGTGACGACACGGCCTTTACTTGGACGTGGTGCCCGGGCGCGCCGGTGCGTGTCAAGGTGGTTGTCGCCCGTTTCATGCGGCAGACCGAGTTTGATGAACGCTCTCGGTTGCCGGAGCGACACGAGGAACGTACTCGATGAGCCGACGAAGCAACCCGAAAGTGTTCGGACCGCCGCCTATCCAAGCGGAGCTACCCATGCACGCTGTTCCGCCCTCCCTCGCGCCAACGACGGAGCTCGTCACCAAAGCTCAGCTCGTTGCCCGACACCCGCACTTGCTCAGCGTCAATCGCGTCACTCGGGCGTTGCGATGCCGCGCCGTGAACGGGCTCACGGCCGCTGTCTTCGACTCTCCATGCGGAGAGTTGCTGATTCACGAGCCGTCCTTCCTGGCTTGGCTCCTTGGCCTCAGCGGCCGTGCCAAGCCGCGCGCCGGGCGCAGGATGGGGCGCCGGCTGCGGGGGCCGCTGGACATCGAGAACAATCGTGGCGGGCCTTGCTGAAGAAGCCAGGATTGCCGCTCGGCACTGCAGCTTGCCACTATACGCAGATTGCGTATAATACTCTCGTCATGCAGGCGGTCTTCGTCGAATTGCCGGCTTTCGAGCGAAGTCGTGAGAGCTACCTGAATGACGGTGGCTTCGGTCGCCTTCAGGAAGCCTTGATGGCGAACCCGGAGGCGGGCGAGGTGATCACGGGTACGGGCGGCTTGCGTAAGGTGCGATTCAGCGACGCGCGCCGTTCCAAGGGCAAGCGCGGCGGTCTGCGGGTGATCTATTACTACTGGACGGGTGGCCCGGAGTTCTGGCTGTTCACACTGTACGACAAAGACGAGATGGCGGATTTGACGCCCAAACAGCGAGAGACGTTGAAGGAGCGCATCAAAGACGAGCTGAAAGCGAGGCGCAAGACATGAGAAAGAAGCGCAATCTGTTCGATGAGCTGGTGGAAGGGTTTGACGCCCTGGCTGATCAGCGCGCTGGCAAACGAACGCTTCGGACGCATGCTGTGAAACCGAAGCCCGTGCCGCAGATCCGCGCCGACGAACTCACGAAAGTCCGGGAGGACATGAAGCTCTCCCGCAGCCTCTTCGCACGATACCTGCGCACCAACGTCCGCACGCTGGAAAATTGGGAGCAGGGCCGGGCCAAGCCCAACGCGCAAGCGGCGCTGCTCATTCGACTCGTGCAGCGCTATCCGGATACCGTACGGCGTCTCGCTGAGATCTAAAGACGTCGCGCTACACACCATGCTGCCCGCTTGGGTCCGGCATTCCGTAGCGTCCAGGCGAGTCGCGCTGTGTTGACATTGCGCTGCACGCAGCGCGTGCGGACGCGGCTCCACCTGCCGGAACAGCTCCCGGCAGCCCCTCCATCGACTGGTGCTCTCGGGGACTGGTACGTTCATCTCGTGCGTTTTGGGCGCTCCGAATTTGCTATCGCGACCAGTGAGCGCTGCCTGCTCACGATGCTGCTCCCGGCGCGCGAACTGCGCACGAGTCTGGTACCCAATCTGTGCACGTCGTTGCGGAGCCTCCTCGAGCGGCTCGACGTTCCGCCGGAGTGGGTGAGCCGCGAGCTTGCTGTCATGCAGCCGGTCAGCTTCGCTAGGGCGAAGAATCGGCGCGTGCTCGGCTCAATGAACGATCTTGCCTTTCAGGCGAGCCATCATCTGGCCCACGGTGATGATCTGGCAGCGATCGCGGTGCGACTTTCGCATACTCCCATGTCTGCCATCGGTGAAAGGCCGGGGCATTTGGGCTTTCCGGATATGCTGGCCCGCGCTCTGCTCGCCGGCGGTGTCGTCTGACGGAACTCACGGGTATCGACCGCCATGGACACTGAAGAGGAACTCACCGGAGCCTTGGCGGCTCTGCAGCGCCGCAGCCCAGAGGAGCTTTCTGCCTTCATCGTTTCCCTAGTTTGCGGCGCGCCTCCGGGCGTCCGGTCGTATGTCGAGGCCTTCATCGCTGCGGCGCAGCCCTCCAAGGTCGCGAGCATCGTTCGCCGCGAGATCAGCGCGCTTCGTGTGGGCGAGCGCGAGTACGACGTGCGCCACCGCCGCAGCGCCGAGATCGTCGCCCGCGCAGGCTACACGCTCGAAATCATTGAACGGGTCGTGCTGCCCCGCGATGCAGCGCTGGCGCGGACGCTTCTGAGCGAACTGCTCGACGCCGAGCAGCAGATTGCGGAGCAGGCCTACGAGGACGATTACGGCGCTGAGGAGCTCTTTGCGCGGCTGCGGAGCCTGCTCGGCGCGAGCACCGAGCGCTGATGGCTCAGTGCAAATTCAGTGCACTGAGCTACTCGTCAAGCCTCGCCGGCACCCCTTCTAGCGCTCGCGGCGCCTTCGGCATATGTCATTAAATCAATTACTTGCGAGGCGCCGGATGGCGTGTGCTCGAGCCGCGACGAGCACCCCCCACGACTCTTAATCTCTTGGTCGTAGGTTCGATCCCTACACGGCCCACCAACTACTCCCTGTGGTCACGGCGCCGAAGAAGCGCCGCGTATCAATGATGCGCCGCGCAGCCGATTCTCGCGGTTCTCACTCGAAGCCCTGATCAAAGCCGCACCCTCGCTCGGGTGGCGCATTCACGTGGAACCGAAGGTGGCCTGAGCACGTCCAGCCTTGCTTTCGGCACGGTGCCAACGGCACATGACGAGTAACGTCTGACTAAAGGCCGCGCCACGGCCGGAAGCGCGGGTTGCGGCCCGGCTTGCTGTTTCCGCCTGCCCCCTGCATATGCCGCGAGATCCACGGCAGGAGCGGTCCGCACGTCCGAGCGTGGTGCGCGGCTCATCGACTTGGACGGCAGGCGCCGCGGAGGCGAGCATGATCGGAAGACACGAGTCGGAGCCGAAAGCGCGAGACCGCCCCATTCGCGTTCCTGCGCGACTGCGGCTGCAGAGCGCACGGCCTGCCGACAGGGACGGTGTCAGTCGGCCGCCTCATGGCGCGGATCGTGATTTTTATCATGGGTCCGTCGCCGCGACCGCGTGAGCGGCGCCGATCGCCCGGGATCGGACGGGGGCCGCGGTCGCATCCGGTGCGCGAGTCCCGCGGCGGACGCCGCGGACCGATCGCGTGTGCATATCCGCTGCGCTATGCTCTGAAATCCGGTCGACCCCGGGGGGAGGTGCGCAGACCCTGAAGGCGCGCATCATGCCGCCCCACATCCGGGCGGCGCCGATCGTGAATATCGCTGCTGCGGCGGCTGCACCGGCCGCAGCGCCAGCGGACACGGGTCGGAACATGCCGGCACGGTCCTGGCAGCGGTCCCGGGCGCCGCGAATTCGAGAACCTTCGAGCAGGAGAGGCAGCTTGAGCACTGAGCATCATGCGGGAGCGCGTCTACTCGCCCGTTTCAACCGGCTCCCGAATGGGGCCCTGCGGCCGATGCTGGCGCTGATCATCGGTATCGGCTTCCTGTTTACCTTTTACGATATCTTCGATATCAACGTCTCGTTCATCCAGACCTGCATGGCCCTCGTCCCCGGGTGCACCCCGGGGAGCTCGGGGCTGCACATCGGCGTGCCGGTCCTGTTGAACCTGGTGGGCTACGTGTTCGGCACGCTGACGCTCAGCCCGCTGGCCGACCGCGTCGGCCGGCGCAAGCTGCTGCTGGTGACGATGACCCTCAATGGCATCGGCTCGGTGGCGACGGCGCTGGTGCACTCCTATGGCGCCTTCGTCGCCGCGCGGACTTTCACCGGCATCGGCATCGGTGCCGATCTGGCGCTCGTCAACACCTATATCGGGGAAATGGCGCCGCGGGAGGCGCGCGCCCGCTATACCGCCACGGTGTTCATATTCTCCGCGCTCGGCTCGATGCTCGGCATCTGGATCGGCCT
>JAKAFQ010000299.1 GCA_021817875.1 Pseudomonadota bacterium | reverse complement strand
GCAGGATGGGATTGAGGAAGCGTCCGTCGCCGAGATCCGCCAGCCGTTGTCCCTCGGAACCGACCCTCCAGCCCGAGACCGCCAGTCGGCACTGCGCTCCGGGGTCCTCGGCCGGATACCGCGCGGTGCGCCCCATGCCTGCCGCAGCGGGCAGAGCTGCGGCGGAACCGAGGAGTCCCAGAGCCTGCCTGCGCGTGGCCTTCATGCAATACCGTCGATAGGTCTTGGCGGGGCCGAACCTGCCGCAGCCGGCGGCGCGTCGATCGGCGATCTACAGCCCGGCGAGGATGCGTCGGCAGAGCGCATGATGCTGGCGCACCTGCTCGTAGCCCGGCTCCCAGGCGTACAGATGACCTTCCCACTCGCTCGACATGTAACCCCGATACCCCGCCTTCACGAACAGCGGCAGGATGTCCTCGTAGGGAATGCTGCTTTCGTAGCCCGCGGCGTCGAAATCATAAAACTTGCCGTGCAGATGAATGATCTGCGGCATGATTTCCAGCCACGACTCCGGTTTATGCGGACTCAGCATGCTGAACATCACCGACAGGGCGCTCGCCTTGGTCGATTCGACCTTCAGCTCGGCGGCGCGGCGATTGAACTCATCGCGCTTCCACTGCGGGCTTTCCGGCCCCTTCCAGATCGACACGGCGAGATCGAGCGCCCGCTCCTCGATGCCCCGGCGGCGCAGGGTGTCGAGATAGCTCGCCGGCAGGGTCCGGGCACAGGTGCCGAAATCGGGCACGAAGCCGAGCAGCGGTGAGTTGAGCTGCGCATACAGCTCGCGATACGCCAGCACCGGCGGCGAGTCGACACCGAGCGGCGCGTGGATTTCCGGACCGACTTTGATTCCAAGCTGCTCGATCAGCGGCAGGAGCAACCGCATCGATTCGGCGGGCGCGGCGAACTGCGACTTCACCACCGGAAAGCCCAGCTTGGCCGCGGCGCGGATCTGCGGCTCGAGATAACGCGCAGCCTCCTCGGGGGTCATCATCTGACCGCGGCGGATCGCGGTATCGGCGTTGATGGACAGGCAGGAGGGCTCGAGTTGGTACCGCGCCATGAGCTCGCGGAAATGCCCGGCGAACGAGTCGCTGACGGCCGGGAATCCCCGGATGCTCTGAAAGCCCACCAGCTCGATCCCCGGCCCGACGCCGAGCTCGGCAACCTTGGCGATGAGCTGATCGAGACTCGCCTGCCGGGAATGAAACGCGACGGTGAAACTGTACAGGGTCGTGCCGAGCTTCAGCCCGCCCGGAGTGGATGGAGCGTTCATCGCTTCGCCTCGAGCGCAAGGGAACCGCGGGTGACCCAGGTGAGACCCGGGATATAGGGCGGATAGAGATTGAGCGTCAGGGTAATCGTGTGGGGCTGCCGGGGGTCCAGGTCATAGGGCAGGCGAAGCCGCGCGGAGTCGAGCACGTACCAGAACTCTCCGGTGAGTTCCCCCAACTCATCGAGGCCATGCTCGTGTCCGTTGATCTCGAGACTCACGTTCTGATGTGGAATGACCTGAGCGTCGATCACCAGCTCACCGAGCTCGACGACCGAAAGCGGCAGCGACCGATACCACGGCAGGCGGATTCCGAGTTCCAGCCTGCCGTGCGCGCACTTGACTTCATCTGGGCAGATCAAGCTGCGGCTGAAGTTGTTTTCCAAGACACCGCCCCTAAAATAGAATGAGCATTCTGAAGCCAGAAACGTAGCAGCATGGGATCGCGGCGTCAAGCCGCGCGCGACGCAGTCCGGGAGGTACGCCCACGAGGGCTGCAGCCGGAAATTCCGGGGCACCGGCCCCGATGAGAGGGTGTGCCGTACCGCTTTGCGCGGCCGGCTCAGCGCCCGGCGTGGATGGGTTGCCGGGCGGTGAGGAACGCCAGGGCCATCAGACCGAGGTCTTCGACCAGTTGCTTCCAGTCGCCCTCGCCGGCTCCGGAATGCTCACCGGGAATCGCCCCCAGCCCGAGATAACGCGCCAGCGTGCCGTAAACGATGATGAAACAGGCCGACGTGGCCCGCTCGGGATCCGGGTGGCCGAATTCCGCCTGGTGCTCGAGCAGCAGCAGCTTGAAGTCGAGCATCGCCTGAGAATAGCTGCGACGTCCTTCGACGGCCATGTGATCGTCCCGCTGCGCCTGCTGCATGAAGGAGTTGAGGAGAACCGCGTGACGCCGCAGGTACAGCGCCAGCTCTCGCACCAGGACCGGAACCAGCTCGCGCAGCGGCAGCATGCGCCGGCGCACACGGTTCACCAGCATGGCGAATTCATGTTCCATTTCCCGCAGGACGCGTGCCTGGACCTCCCGCAGCAGATGCTCCTTGGACTGCACGCGGCAATAGATCGAACCGATGGACACGTGAGAGCGCCGGCTGACCTCGGACAGGGTCAACCCTTCCAGGCCTTTTTCGCGCAGAATCTCCACTGCCCCTTCGATCATACGTTCGTATGATTCCCGGCTGCGGCGCTGCTTCGGGGTTCGAGCGTGCGGGGTGGTGTCCAAAATGGGCATCCAGTCAAAACGAGGCCCGCACTCTAATCGATAAATCGAGCGACAGCCAAGACGGGCCCCGGACGAAGCGGTGCGCCGCTGCACGGGCATGGCCGAAAGACCGCGACAAAACGCAGCTCCCGAACGCACCACGGCCCTCCCGTGCGCGGGGCACCGCCCTGGGAGCACGTTACGCCCCGCTTCCGGGCCAGCACATTTACAGTATAAAAGTTATCCTGGGTAGACGGCGATCTCATGCACGCCGCCACCGAGCGGCCCGACGTATCGGTAACCGGGCAACACGCCATGCCCTTCCGGCGTCACGCTCGCCATCTGCCGCCGACCATCGAGAACGATCCGATCGGCCGAACCCGCGACGGGCAGTCCCACGAACCCCCGGGTTCCAACGGGCGCCCTCACCCGCAGCGCCAGGCGCTTTCCTTCCCGCCTCCAGCGCACCCGCAGCGGCCCTCGCGGTGTCGGCACGGCGCCCCGCGCCCAGCGCAGACCCGTCAACTGCGGCTCGACCAGCCAGGTCACGAATCCGGGCGCCAGCGGACGGACCCCCAGCACATAGGCCGAGAGCGCGCTGGTCGGTCCACTCGACCAGGGGTGTGCCAGGCTGGTGCCGCTACCGAGGCCGGGCCGCCCATCGAGCCCCACGTATTCCCAGGTCGCACCGCTGTAGTACTCGCCGCCTCGGCGCATGGGAGCCCATGCCCGCCGGATCAGGTCCAGGGCAGCTGACGTGTCGCCCACCGCCAGACGCGCCCGCACCTCGTAGCCGGCCGTGTAGGGACTGACGATGCGCTCATTCGCAGCAGTGCCGCGCATCGGTCCCGCGGGCGCGTGCAGCGCCGCGGCGAGGCGCGCCAGCAACTCCGGGACGCGTTCCCTGTCCGCCACGCCGTACAGCACGGCATAGGCGTTCGCGTGCTCGGAAATGGTCTGCAGATCCCCGACAGCGGCACCGTACAGACCGAGCCCATCATTGAACAAATGACGATTGATCGCCGCGCGCAACCGCACGGCATCGACCCTCAGCGATTCCGCCCGGCCAGCCTCTCCGACGGCGAGCGCCATCTGCGCGGCCTGCCCCAATGCACCGTAGTAATGGATGTTCGGTAGCGCCTCCGCCACGCGCTCTGCGGCCGGCCCCGGCCCCCGCGGTGCGAACAACCCCATGGCGGGATCGACGTTCCGCCGCAGATACTCGAGCACGCGCACCACGACCGGCCATTGCGCCTTCAGGAAAGCCTCATCGCCCGTATGCCACCAGTACGCATGAATCGTCGATACGTGTTGCACGGTGTAATCCGGGATTCCCGGCACGAAGGCGTTGCCCGGGGTCCGGCGCGGATTCGCCTGGGGCGGTATCGAGGTCGCTATGGCGCCATCCGGCCTCTGATAGCGTGAGAACAGGCCGATGCTGCCGCTGAGGAAGGCAAGATCATGATTGCTGTACAACAGCGTGTCGGCGGCGACCCCCAGATCGCCCGTAAACAGCTGGCGATCGCGGGTCGCCCCGTCCACGATCGTCGGCACCGGATTCGTTCCGGCGAGAAACTCATCGAGAATCGCCGCATCGGTGAGCGGTGTATCGAGCAGCACGGCGCCGTCCGGCGCCCGCACCTCGAGATCGCGGAAGGTCGCCAGCGCGCCGCTGGCGTTGGCGAGCGCCACCCACCCCGCGGACGTGTTTCCCCAGAATCCACCCTCGGCGGGAATCTCGAAGGATGCGACCGCGACACCGCCGATGCTCACCCGGGCGGCGCGACCGCGCACCGTCGTTTCGATCGCGTACCATTCATGCTCCCGGATGACGAACGGCAGACGAATCGTCAGAATCAACTGCTGGGTGAATTGCACATAGATGCGCAGCGTATTCGGCGCGCTCTGCGTCAGGGTGTCGTTGCGAGCGCAGAGCACGCAGCGAATGCCGTCCGGCAACTGCGCGCGAACCAGCCAGGACGCCTCGTTCGCATCGATCCGCACCTTGAAGCGAACCGTGTAATCCGTCCAGCCCAGCCCCCGCTGATACCCGGTATAGGTATCGCCCCAGACCGTCGCCCCGTCGGGGCCGATCTGCCAGATCGGCGGCAGGGCGCCGGCCGGCAGCGAGGCGACATCGAGGGCATACGCGCCGAGCGACCAGATCTCGGTGAGCGCGGCGTCGCTGCACTCGAAACTCCCCTGGTTGCCCCCGGCGCGCTCCTGGCGGAACGTCGGCAGCAGGCCGACACGACGCAGCGAAACCGTTCCGCGGCCGGTGAACTGCAGCGCCTGGAATCTCTGCCCGCCCTGGATCAGCCTGTTGAGAATCCGGCCCTTGCGCAGCGGGATCCACTCCACCCGCGACAGATCCGCCGCGCCGGCGCACCCCACGAAGGACACCTCCTTGGGTGCCGCGGCGGTTGCCCCCGGTTTACCCGGCGCCGGCCCGTCCCCATCCGGAAACAACCACGGCAATGCCTGAGAGTAGATCGACCGCAGCCGGACCTCCCCTGTCGAGTCGAGCACCTCGAACAGCGGACGGCCCCCGACGATCCGGCCGTAATCGAGCACCACGGTCGCAGGCCCGTCCTCGGCGACCGTGACGACCGTCGTGCCCGGGCGCACCAGGCCGTCCGGGTTGCGCACCTTCCCTGTGAGGACATGCACCCTCTGCGGTCCGATCACGCTGCGGGCTGGCGAGTCTTCCGTCCATCGACCAGTCGCGAGTGCCGCCCGCCAGCGTCTGCCGGTGCGGGCCACGGCGGCCAGACTGACGCTCAGCCCGCCGGCCGCCAGCGCCTGCAGCACCGTCCGCCGGTTCGTGCCCACTACCGGCTCACATGACCTCCGGCAACGCTCCTCATGAGCGGCACCGGCGTTTCGTTCGCGCCCGCCACAGCCTAGAAATGCGCGGTCACACGCACGCCGTAGGTGCGCGGCGGCTGGAACTCGTAGTTGTTACCCGCCGCCGTCGGGTTGCGCGCGGCATCCGCCAGCACCACCTCATTGGAGAAATTGCGCACGTAGCCCTCCACGCTCCATCGACCGCTCTCCGGCAAATAGGTCAGCGAGGCATCGCCCATGGCGTAGGCGCGCTGCGAGGTGTCCGGATGATTGAAAATGTCGAAATAGAATCTCGACTGGTATTTGCCGTCGATCTGCGCGGTGAGCGCCGCGCCGTTCGGCAGGCCCAGGGTATGCTGCAGCGAAGCC
>JAKAFQ010000298.1 GCA_021817875.1 Pseudomonadota bacterium | reverse complement strand
CTCGAGAAGACCCGCTACAACAAGACCGCCGCGGCCAAACTCCTCGGCATGAGCTTCCGCGCCCTGCGCTACCGGATCAAGAAGCTCGGCATCGAGTAGACGCCGCGCCGCGTGCCGGACAGTGCCTGCGCCTGCGCGAGGACTCAGGGGGCGAGATCGCGCAGCTCGAGCAGCGGCCCGATGAACTTCCCGTAGTGCTTCCAGCGCCCCACCGAGCTCGAGTAGATCTTCTGCCGCACCTGCCAGTGACTCGCCGTCAGCACCGGGCGGTCGGTTTTGTGGAAGTCCAGCACCTTCGGATCCCATTCGAGGCCGATGAACTCGATGATCCTGCGGCTCCAGCCCTCCTGGTCCGCTACCAGCTGCGCGTAAGGCACCTCCAGGAACACCTCCCTCGGCAGCGCCGAGCGCCAGTGCGCGACCAGCCGATGGTGTTCCCGGTAGTAATGCGCCAGGTCGGACAGGTCGAGCGTAAAGCTCGCCCTGTTGGAGAAATCCTGGAAGTAGCACGACAGACAGGTATCGATCGGGTCGCGGCGCAGGTAAATGAAACGCGCCTGCGGCAACACGCAGTGTATGGGGCCGAGGAAATCGGCGTTCACCGGCGCCTTGTCGACCACGCGCGCCGCCTGTGGGCAATGGCGGACCAGCACCTGCTGGTACGAGGCGGCCAGATTGCGGGCGAGCGACTCATCCGGTGGCGCACGCCGCAGCGGCTCCCCCGGTTTGCGGATCGCGGCGGTCCAGAACTCCAGCTCCCCGGCCCCGGCCGCCTGCCGATGGGAGGCGATGATCTGCTCCACCAGGGAGGTCCCGGAGCGCATCATACCGACGACGAACACCGGCCTCGCGGAATCACTCGCGCCCTGGGCGGGCCGAGCCAGTCGTTCGCGCGTGTAGACCCGTATCATGTCCTCGACGAATGCCGAGCGCGCGGCACGGTCGTACGGCACACCCAACGGCTTGCGCAGCTCGTTCGCCTGTTTGTACTGCCCGAAGGCCCGCGGATAGTCGCCGAGATCGTTGAAGTACTTGCCCATCGCGAAACGCAGGGTCGCTTCCTCGAGCGGCGGCACGCCCCGCGCGAGCAGGCGCTCGGCCGCCTCGAACCACTCCCGGTCCGCGGCGGTCATCCGCCGCAGGTTCACCAGGGATGCCTGGGCCTCGGAAAACAGCGGATCGGCCTCGAGCGCGGCCCGGTACAGCTTCTCGGCCTCCCCGAAACGGCCTGCCATGCTCGCCAGCCACCCGAGACCGCACAATGCGCTCGCCATGCGCGGCTTGATGCGCAAGGCCTTCTCGAAGCAGGCTCTGGCGTCACTCACGCGGTCGAGCGCGCTCAGAGTATGACCGAGGCCGACCAGCGCATCCGCGCTGCGCGGGTCCTTTTTGACCGCGCGGCGCAGCGCGGTTTCGGATGCCGCGAAATCTCCCCGCCAGCGAAGCACGTTGCCGAGGTTGAAGTTCGCGTCCGAGAAGTCCGGCTTCAGCTCGATCGCCCGGCGGAATTCCAGTTCCGCCGCCGAATATCGCCCCAGGCGACACAGCGCGTCACCCAACTTGTTGTGGGCGAAGGCATGCTCCGGCTCGATCCTGAGGATGTCCCGGAGTCGTTCGGCGGCTTCGGCGATTGCAGCTTTGGCAAACAGCGCATCGACCTCGGCGAGCCGTTGCGGTATGCGTCTGCGCGGTCCGCCAGGCTCGGCGGCGGGCGTCTCGCTCGGCGGCGCGGCGGAACCCTTGCCATCCGCACTGCACTGCAGGAGCAACAGGCGGGTGAGTTCCTCGACGACACTCTGATCCAGGCCGTGCTCCCGCAGCCTGGACTTGAACGTCTCGAGCATCCGGGCGCGCTTGAACAGGTTCAGCCGCAGCGGCTGGACCTCGCTCGCCGCCTGGCGCAGGAATTTGCGCAGGTCCGGCCGGGCGTCCCGGGAACGGGCGCGGCCTTCGACCCGGCCGTGAGGCACGAAGCGGTCGGCGAGCGCGGCGCCGACCTCGACCGCTTCGCGTGCATCGAACCAATCCAGGATCATCATGGCGGCAGGTTGGCCTGAGTTGGTCCGAACATATCGGATAATCGTGCGCCCGTCAGCCACCGGGTCGACAAGTCCGGCATTTCCCGGGCGCCATCCGGGCGCCGGCCTCGAGGCGCCCGCCACGCCGTCCGCACTCGCCCACCTGCCAGGCTCGAGCTTGCCCGTCGTTGCCGGGTGACGGAGCCGGGGACCGGGCCAGCCGCGGATCGCCCCCGCCAGGTGACGCATTTCGTCACTTTGTGACGCCCGCGACGATCGCTGCGAGTCAGCGCGCCCGATTTTAGTAAAATCGCCGCGCCATGACGATGCAACACTCTGATTATGGATCAATGGGTTGGCGCATGGACTCGTTTCTGGCACGGCTCTTGCTCCTGGTGGGCCAGTGGGCGCCCTTTGCGCCCCTCGGCAACATCTCCATTTGCTTGAGGAGTCTGAAATGAAATCGGTGCAAAAGGGTTTTACCCTGATTGAGTTGATGATCGTCATCGCGATCATCGGCATCCTGGCGGCAATCGCCATTCCGGCGTATCAGAACTACGTCATCCGCGCGCAGGTCTCCGAAGGCGCGAGCCTCATCGGTGGCCTCGAAACGGCGGTCGCGGAAAACTACGCCAATACCGGAACCTTCCAATCGCACAATACCAAGGTTGGAATCAACAACACCATTTCCGGCCAGTACGTCTCCAGCGTTTCGCTGACGGCGCCCGGGCAGATCACGGTGACCTACAGCGACACCGCGCCTCAGTCCGCGAACGCCGCCATCAACGGCGGAACGGTGGTCTGGACGGCCTACACGTCGGCGAACGGCGATATCGGCTGGGCGTGCAACGAGCACCTCGGCACCGCCAGCGTGACCGGCATGACCTTCGCAACGGCCCCGACGAAGGGAACGATCGGCAACACGGTGGGCAGCCCATCGTATCTTCCGAGCACCTGCCAGTAAGCCTGCAGCGCCGCTGGTCCGAAAGCCCCCGCCCTTGCGGGGGCTTTCCTTTTGGGAGGCCCGTCACGGTGGTGACCCGGAGCCTGTGCAAGCATCGGGCGAGATTACAATTGCCGGCTCCGCCGGCTTCGGTACACTTGAGGCTCAGGGAGTGGTCCCGCTCATCGTAAGTCCATGAACGACACGGTTTCTGTTGCAGTCGGCGGTCTGCGCTCCGGGCTCGGGGGACTGCCTCAGCGTCTGGTCCTCGACGGGGTGGCCGAGGAAGCGGCCGTGCTCGAGGCCATGAACACCGCCCAGGAGCGCAAGGTCAGCCTGGTCAGCCAGCTCGTCGAGAGCGGCGCCGCGAGCGCGCGCGACATCGCCGTGGCCGCCTCGAACGAGTTCGGGGTGCCGCTGTTTGACCTGGATGCGGTCACGCCCGAGCTGGACACCCTGAAGCTGGTGAGCGACAAGCTGCTCGCCAAGCATCGGATGCTGCCACTGTTCCGCCGCGGCAAGCGGCTGTTTCTCGGGGTGGCCGATCCCACCCATCTGCACGCCGTTGACGAGATCAAGTTCCAGACCGGGCTCGGTGTGGAAGTCATCGTCGTCGAGGACGACAAGCTGCAGCGGGCCATCGACCAGGCCATCGAGCAGGTCGACAGCCAGATCAGCTCGCTGACCGGCGATACCGATAGCGACCTCGAGTCGCTCGAGGTGAGCGGCGGCGACGAGGAAGCCGATGACAGGGCCGGACAGGACATCGAGGACGCGCCCATCGTCCGCTTCGTCAACAAGGTGATGCTGGATGCGGTCCGCCGTGGCGCCTCGGATATCCACTTCGAGCCGTACGAAAAGCACTACCGGGTGCGGCTGCGCATGGACGGGGTGCTCAAGGAAATTGCCCAGCCTCCGGTACAGCTCGGCGGCAAGCTCGCCGCCCGCCTGAAGGTCATGGCGCGGCTCGACATCGCCGAGCGACGCGTGCCCCAGGATGGGCGCATCAAGATGCGGCTGTCGAAGACCCGGGCCATCGACTTCCGCGTGAGCACCTGTCCGACGCTGTTCGGCGAGAAGATCGTCATGCGGATCCTCGACCCCTCGCAGGCGATGATGGGGATCGACTCGCTCGGCTACGAACCCTTCCAGCGAGCGCTCTACGAAGAGCACCTGGGAAAGCCCCAGGGCATGATCCTGGTCACCGGCCCCACCGGCAGCGGCAAGACCGTCTCGCTCTACACCGGGCTGCACATCCTCAACCGCGAGGGGACGAACATCTCCACCGCCGAGGATCCGGCGGAGATCAACCTCCCCGGCGTCAACCAGGTCAACGTCAACCCCAAGGTCGGCCTGACCTTCGCCGCCGCCATGCGCGCCTTTCTGCGCCAGGACCCCGACGTCATCATGGTGGGCGAGATCCGCGACCTCGAAACGGCGGAAATCGCCATCAAGGCCGCGCAGACCGGTCATCTCGTGCTCTCGACGCTGCACACCAACGATGCGCCGCAGACGCTGACGCGCATGGTCGACATGGGGGTCAAACCCTATGCCATCGCCACCTCGGTGAGCCTCATCATCGCCCAGCGCCTGGCGCGGCGGCTGTGCGGCCAGTGCAAGCAGCCGATCGATGTGCCGGCGGAAGCCCTGCTCAAGGAGGGTTTCACCGAGCAGGACGTGCGCGGCGGGCTCAGGCTGTTCGGGCCGGTCGGCTGCTCCAGCTGTACCGACGGCTACAAGGGCCGCACGGGCATCTACCAGGTGATGCCGGTCAGCCTGGCGACCGCGCGGATCATCCTCGCGGGCGGCAACGCCGTGGAAATCGCCGAGCAGGCGGCCCGCGAGGGCATCTGGGACCTGCGCCGCGCGGGCCTGGAGAAGGTCAAAGCGGGCATCACCAGTCTCGAGGAACTCAACAGCGTCACCATCGACTGACGCGGGGCACATCCATGGCCACGGTAGCGAGCGCCACCCTCAAGACCCAGAAGGTCGAATCCCTCTACGCGTGGGAGGGCCGGGACAAGCGCGGCCAGCGCGTCAAGGGCACGGCCTCCGCGACCGACGAGGCGGCGCTGCGGGCGGACCTGCGCCGTCAGGGCATCGCCACCTCGCGGATCCGCAGGCAGCGGGAACGAATCAGGGGCGGCGGGGTCAAGCCCGCCGACGTCGCGGTGTTCAGCCGCCAGCTCTCCACGATGCTCATCGCCGGCATCCCCATGGTGCAGGCTTTCGAGATCGTCGCGAGCGGCGTCGAAAAGCCCTCGGTGCGCAAGCTCATCCTCGCCATCAAGGCCGACGTCGAATCCGGCACGTCGCTGCACGAGGCGCTCGCCAAGCATCCGCTGTATTTTGACGACCTGTACGTCAACCTGGTGCGGGCCGGCGAGCAGGCGGGCGCGCTCGATACCCTGCTCGAGAAAATCGCCACCTACAAGGAGAAGTCGGAAGCCACGAAGAAGAAGGTCAAGAAGGCGCTGTTCTATCCGGCCGCCGTACTGATCGTGGCCTTCGTAGTGACCCTGATCCTGATGATCTACGTCATCCCGGAGTTCCAGGGGCTGTTCAAGGGCTTCGGCGCCAACCTGCCGGCATTCACGCTGCTCGTCATCCACATCTCGCAGGCCGTGCGCCACCAGGGCGTCTGGATCGCGATCGTGGTGGGCATCGCCGTCTGGATATTCCGCTACTTCTACAAGCGCTCGCGGAAGTTGCGCGAGCTGATCGACCGGATGTCTTTGAAGATCCCCATCATCGGCCCGATCCTCAACAAGGCGGCCATTGCGCGTTACGCG
>JAKAFQ010000297.1 GCA_021817875.1 Pseudomonadota bacterium | reverse complement strand
TCACGTGCAGGCCCTCGGGCAAGCCGTACGGTCTGCCAATGAGCCTTGCGAGCCTGGCGGGCGGTGTCGCGCCGGCGGGGATGGTCCGGCAGAGCGATCCATGTCGAAACCGGCATCCTCGCCATGTAGCTCTTGCCCGCATCGGCCAGGATATGAATCGACCCCGGCGATTGCGCATCGGGCGAAGAAGGGGGGGCTGTCCGCGGATTCGGCCGAGCTGTCATCGTGGTTCGTTTCTCGTCGCGTTTATCGAATAAATCCTAGCATTCGAAAAGTCGGCCAATCGCTCGGATTCCTGATAAGAATCATGCACCTATGTGTCTTAATCTGTCCGTACTTTCCGAAGATGTGCCGCGCGTCAAGATTTTTATCCGTGGCGCTTTACACCAGTCGGAAACGAATCGCATAGTCGCGTCGCATCACGGCGACGTCGGCGTTTTTCGACATCGCGTAGATCACCTGAAAGTACCGAACAATCAATAGGTTATCATTTGAAGCGGCTGCTGCCAAGCTTTAGGAAACGAATCGTTGGGTGTGACTAGTGGCCGCTGCAGGTGAGAGGAGAGAGGGCCCCGGGCGGGCCCTCTTTTGATTAGGGCGACGGACGATATGGTGAATCAGATGCAGGAAGAATTTTTTTTTTATTTTTCCGCCGAGGCCGGTGCGATAGACAGTGCATGCCGGCTAGTCCCACCCAACGTACGTTGCAGCACCTGCGCAAGGCGGGCTATCCGCTTGTGCAAGTGGTCGAGAAGTGGAATCCGCACGCCAGGGTGCGTCAGGACCTGTTCGGCATCATCGATGTGCTCGCCGTTGGGCCTGAAGGAATCCTCGCCGTGCAGTGCACCAGCGCTGCGCACGTGGGGCATCGGCTCACGAAGTTGCGCGCTTCGCCGGCCCTGCCCGTCCTGAAGGGGGCCGGATTCGCCGTGCATGTGCATGGCTGGCGTAAACGGAAGCCGAGTGGTCGATGGATGTTGCGTGACGAGATAGCCTAGGGTGGAGCGTTCAATGCTGAGTGCAGGTGTTGCGAACGATGACGACCGGTGCCTGGTGATCGATGGGCGTAGCTTCGATGCGATCGGATTCGCGGTCGATCGGCGAAATCTCCCGCAGATCAAAAAGCTGTGCTCCGCATTGAAGCTTGCCGCCCCATGGCGCGCGGCGGTGCGCGACTGGGCCCGCAGCAGCGCGGAATTTCTCGTGATGTTCGCCGATGCGGCTGCGTACGAAGAGGGCGTGCCCTCTGTCATGGTCGCCGAGAGCGAGCATGAGTTCGAGCTGTCGATCCACAGCGCGGTCTCTGGCGTGCTCGGGCGCACGTTCTACTGGAGCTCCTGCCTTGACGAGCCGCACGCGGCGCAGCTGCGCCTGGCGCTTTACGTCGATACCCACCTCTCAGGGTCGTGCTAAACGCGGCACCCTTGCCCGCCGGGCCGCTCGCGAGCGGCCCTATTTTTATCTTCACTTGCGTTCCTAGGCTCTTGCCCCGCCACGGTGCCTATAGCTCTTCAGGACATTACGAAGAGCAAAGGGCAATCGATGAAGCTCATGATCATCGAGAGCCCCGGCAAGCTGGCAAAGCTCAGACCGTTGCTGGGGCCAGGCTGGAATGTGCAGGCGAGCATGGGGCATGTGCGCGACCTGCCGTTGAAGAGAATAGGTGCGGAGCCACCTGATTTTATCCCGGAATTCGAAGTCACCGAACGCGGCCGAAAGATGCTGGGCGATCTCGCCAAGGCCGTATGGGATGCTGATGAGGTGTACCTCGCCACGGATCCGGATCGCGAGGGGGAGGCGCTCGCGTGGCATCTGAAGGAATGTCTCTCCCTGGGAGAGCGTTACTATCGGGTGTCGTTCAATGAGCTCACCGCCAGGGCGGTCAAGGAAGCGATCGCTCATCCGCGCAGGATTGACATGGGGCTGGTGCGCTCGCAGGAGGCCCGCAGAGTCATCGACAAGCTCGTCGGCTTCACGCTCTCTCCGGCAGTCTCTCGGCTGCGTGGCGAGGCGTTGTCGGTCGGGCGGGTGCAGACCCCGGCGGTTCGCCTGGTGTGCGCCAGGAGTGCCGAACGGCATCGGGCCGAGAAGACCCCCTCCTACGGGGTCGCACTCGAATTCGATGGCTGGTGGGCACTCTGGGAGGGCTCTGAGGAGGAGAGACGGGACGCGGCGTTGATCGAGAAGATCGCTGCGGCCAAGGAGGCCGTGGTCATGAGCTGCGAGACCCGCACGCTCACCGAAGCGCCGCCCCCGCCGCTGAATACGGCCGGGATGCTGCAGGCGAGCTACCGCAAGCTCGGACTGTCGTGCATGGACACGATGCGACTCGCGCAGAAGCTCTACGAGCGTGGCGCGATCACGTATCACCGCACGGACAATCCGAACATCAGCGCAGACTCGCTGCCGGAGGTCGCACGGGAACTCGATGCCCTCGGGCTCGCCTCTGTGGCGCTACCGAGGACTTTCCCGTTGCCCGAAGGGGCGCAGGCCGGCCACCCGGCTATCACCCCGACGCACTGGAACGTGAAGACCGAGGGGCTCGGCAAGAGTTCGGAAGGGCTGTACAAGCTGATCCGACTCCGAGGCCTGCTCTCTCAGGCCGAGGACGCGGTCTACAAGGCGAGGGTCGTGCGGCTTACCGTCGACGTCGGCGGATCGGTCGTACCTCTCGTCGCGGTGCGCAAGGCCTGGGTGAGCAAGGGATGGCGAGCGGTGCTTCGCGGCGAGGCGGCGCGAGATCCGGACGGCTCCTTTGCCAATCCGGTCCCGAAGCTCGTCGCGGGCGAGCTTATCGCGGTGAAAGGTGCGCGGATGCGAAAGCGTCCGCTCCCGGAACACTACGATGAGGCGTCACTTGTGGCGCGGCTCGAGAGCGAGGGCGTCGGGCGACCGTCGACCTACGCGGCGATCATCCATCGGGTGCAGCAGCGTGGCCTTGTCGCGCGTATCGAGCAGGAGGGCAAGTCCTGCCTCGTGCCGACGAAGGCAGCAGTATCGGTGCTCTCGGCACTGGTGGGATGTTCTCGCTTCGTCGAGATCGACTACACGCGCGGGATGGAGCTCAGTCTCGATGCGATCGCTTCGGGCAAGAGCAGCTACGCCGATGTGGTGAGAGAGGTGCACGACCTGCTCGCCGCGGAACGCAAGGACATCGCTTCCGGCGGCGCGCGCAAGGCCGCTTGATCGAAACGTGCTTCGACCCCTCGCATATTGCGGGGGGTCTTTTTTATCCCGCCCTTTCCTTCGTCCGTGTCGCTAGAGACTCGTAGGTCACTACACGGAGAACAGCATGAAAGTAGCGGTCGCCACATCCACTCTGGCCGAAGCCGGCGTCGAGGCACAGACCACTTTCGGGATGGACACGACATCCGAGGCGTTTCGGATCCTCTCCTCGGGCTTGTACTCGGATAAAATTTCCGCGGTACTGCGCGAGGTGAGCTGCAACGCACTCGATGCACACGTCGTTGCGGGTACCCCCGATCTACCGATCGAGGTGCAGCTGCCCACGGTTCTCGATCACACACTGCGAATCCGCGACCATGGCCTTGGTCTCGATGAGAAGCGGATGGTCGAGACGTACACAAGGTACTTCAAGTCCGACAAGCGCGAATCCAACGACCTCATCGGAGGTAAGGGACTCGGCTCGAAATCGCCCTTCTGCTACGTCGACTCGTTCAACGTGACGACGGTGCAGAACGGTGAAAAACGCATGTACGTGGCGCACGTCGGTGCACAGGGCGTACCGGTGCTCTCGCTGATGGGTCGCGCGCCGGCCGATGCCGACTGGCCACATGGGCTTGAGGTGTCTTTTCCGGTCAAGCCGAAGGACATCACGGAGTTTCACACCAAGGCCCCAATGATCTTTCGCTGGTTTCGGGTTCTGCCGAAAATCATCGGAGGTCTGCCGATCGAGCCGGTCGCGATTGCGCTCGATGGAGACACATTCGCGATGGTACCGGCCGAGGTGTCGGGCTGCCGGCTGCTCATGGGCAACGTGGCATACCCGATTCACCTCGAGTCTGTCCCTGGGCTCACGGACGTCGAGAAGCATCTGCTGCAGAACGGACTCATCCTGAAAGCGCCTATCGGTTCGGTGAGCCCGACTGCGTCACGGGAAGGACTGGAGTACTCCCCGGCCGATCGTGCGGCGCTCAAGAGACTGATTGCTGCGTCGATGGATGAGCTTCGCGAGATGCTGAAAGCACTTGCGCTCCATGAGGAGGCTACGGAGTGGCTGACCCGCAGGCGGCTTCACGCGAAGCTTTCCGCCGCGGGCCCTGGCACTCCAAGCCATCCTGTGGTCGTGAAGGGTCTGTTCGAACGCGGCGCCGAGCCGCTCGTGATCCGGGAGAAGATCATGAGGCGGCTGCTCGATACCCTTATTAGGGCTCCCGAAGCTGTCGGATCGAGTGGCGAAACGCGTGTGTTTGCGTACGGGTACTTCCGGGGCAAGGGATCAACGGTGAGCCGCACGGAGGTCAGCGGCGGGGCGTTCAGCGACCGCCACCGGACACCGCTAATGTTGCGTTACGAAGCGAGCGCGACGGTCGTGGTGATGGACCTGCCGGGCGCCGATAGGCGGATCCGGACCAAGTTCCGCGCCAAGGGAAGGGCCTGGGCCGCCGCGACGGTGATCGGGGTGATCGGTCCTGCTGCCCTCGAGAAGGCCAAGATGATCTCGGAGGTCTTCGGTGGCCTAAAGATCATCAACGCCTCTTCCTGGCCGGCGCCGGAGAAGCCCAAGAGGGACCCGAGCGTGAAGACGAGCGGGCTGAAGGGCGATGGGGTCAAGCACTACGTACAGGTGATTCGCGGTGTAGACAACCCCGAGGGGCGGGGCTGGATCAAACTCGGGCAACCGAGTGAGGACATTGATCCGGCCGAGCTCGAGGAGAGTGGCAAGTACTACATCGTCGCGCGCGACACACCTGAAAAGTGCACCGAGTTTCTGAACCGAACGGAAGCGGCCGGCAGGTACATTACGGTGGATTTGCTCGGGGCGCTTTGGAAGGCCTACGAGGAGGCGCGCTGCCAGGGAGTCGACCTGCCGTTAATCGAGGGGGTGCTGGTGCTCGAGACTGCTCAGCCTTGCCGCTCGCTTGAGAAGGAGGGTTGGCGGGACCTCGTGGGCGCGATGCGGGAGCGGCTGCTCGAGAAGCGCGAGGAGCTGGTCGCGGGGTTCTTCGCAGTGCCCAACATCTGGTCCAAGTACGAGGTCTACTGTTCCTGGTATCGGATGGAGCGGTACGGCGTCGCCGCGGTGCTTGCGGATCTCGAGGTCTCCTCGGACGCATGGAAAGCGTGTGAGCCGGTGGTGCAGACGCGGCCCGCGTTCGCTCAATGGGTGAGCGAGCTCCGTGCGCTGAAGGAAGGTTTGCGCGCGGGCGGGTCGGACTCGGCCAGGCGCCAGGTTGCGTTGCGCGAGCGGCTGAACGCGGCCGCGGAGTTGCTCGGGCACGTGCACGAGGGTCGGATTTCCTGCTCGGAGCTTGCGAGCAACGAGTCGATGGAAAAGCGGCGCTACCCGGGGCTTTCGCTGCTCGATACGGCGTGGCTTGCCCACGTGCTTACCGACCCGGAACTCGTCGCGAGTATTCCACAGGCAGCGTTCATGCTGCAGGCAGCACTATCCTTCGAAATCGAAGCGTAGGGCTTTTTATCCAGAGCCGCGGGGTTATCCCTGCGGCTCTTTTTCTTGATACCCCGCTCCCTATAGGCCCTGTGAGGACATTACTACGAGCAACACAGGAGAGCGAATGGCAAGCTACATTCTCACCA
>JAKAFQ010000296.1 GCA_021817875.1 Pseudomonadota bacterium | reverse complement strand
GGTGAACAGCCGTGGTGTAAGTCCGGCGGCGCTCCCGAAAAGGTCTGACAGATATGAATGCGGCTTCAAGAATTCGGTTGACCGGATTCCCTACGGATCTTCTGGACCGGAGAGCAGACGTGCCGCAGCTTAGGCGAAAGCGGCCGACGCTGGTGCTTGCGGGTGGCTTGCTCTCAATGATGCTCGCAGCAGGAACTGTGCCCGTATGGTCTGAAATGAGCCCGCAATTGCAGATGCAGGCAACCCAGCTTGCCGCTGAGCACGCCTGGGGGGCGCTGGCGGCGCTCGCGCGGCGAGCGAGCAAAGCGGACCCCTCAGATGGCTTCGCGTGGTATCTGCTGGGCACGGCCGAGCAAGGTCTCGGAAACGGCTCTGGCGCGACGGGCGATCTGAAGAAGGCGGACCGATTCGCTCCCCCCTCGTTGCGGCCGACGATCGAGATGCTGCTGGCGCAACATTATGCTGCGCAGGGGGATCAGCCCGCCTTGACCGCGGTATATCGCGAACTCCGTCAGGATGATCCTTCGGCCGCCAGCGATGTTCTTCAACAGGATGGAGGGCAGCTGCGGAGTTCGGCCCGGAGTTCGCACATCTCGATTCCAGACGTGTCACCACGGTCGCTGGCAGAGCTGACCGCGCTCGTCAGAAGTCGGTGGGAACGCGACGCTGTTCCAATACTGGCGACCGTAACCGATGCAAACGGACCCTGCTCTGCGTCAGTGGACTACTACTCGGCGTCGACTCAACGGGGATTGGTGGCTTCAATGCCGCAAACCAGCGGGGCGTTGACACCAATCGATCATCCCGACTTCGGCACGCGCACGATCCCTGCGGAATTTGTATCTGTAGGACAGGCGATCGCGGTGGCTAGACGCCAGGGAGCGACAGGTCTGCTGAATCAGGCCTTTCTGCACTACAGCGCAAATTCCACGGGTGCTGCGCGTCTGGTCTGGGATCTGTCCTTTGGGGCTCATTTTCAGACCTTTCGGGTTCGGGCGGCCGCGCTATCGAGCGCCGGGCTGGCACGATTGGAATTGGTGGCCCGCCGTGGAGAGAGATTGGCGCAATATCGACTCGCGTTAGTCGATGCGACTGGTATCGCGGGCAGCGTCGATAGCGCGCAGGCTATTTATTGGCTTCGCAAGGCCGCCCTGCAGGGCAGCCTGCATGCGGAAAACAAGCTGGGACAATTCATGCAGTATGGTGTGGGGATTGCCGCTGATCCGGCACGGGCAGCGTTCTGGTACAAGAGAGCCGCAGCCGCCGGCTTTGGACCGGCGCAATTCAATCTCGCTTTACTGTATGAGACGGGCCGCGGCGTTTCGCAGAGCTGGTTTAAGGCGGCACAGTGGCTCAAGCTGGCCGCGAGAGCGGGGGTTCGACAGGCCGACACGGAGTTGCTCTTCGTGCAGCGGCCCGTGGTGCGAGCGGCGCACCAGCGTCAGCTCATCTCCAATCAGGATCACCGTTGCCCGGTGGGTTTCGTCGGATATCAGCCCAATTGTGTGCTGTTTGTTGATCCATCTGTCCGTGACGTCTTTTCTCTGCCGCCTCCGTAAGGCTCACGCAGGTGGTGTGTGTTTGTAGGGAGCGTGATCGCGGTGATTCGATCCGCATGAGCCATTATTCGGTCATGCTGCGCACTGCGGACAGGAGTGCGCGACACGCGATGGGCTTGGCGGCCTCCAGCGGCGAGCCCGTGGCGCGCTGCCACGGCGGGCTCCTCCGGCGAGCCTCATCTCCCGATGCACGGGCTGAAATGCCACACCCGCTCTGGACACGTCATCTCGGAGAGGCCGGGGGAGGTGAGGCGGGTTTCGGCACACCGGACCTCGTGCAACCGGTCCGTTTCAGCGGACGTCCATGAGCGGTATCGGGCGCACGGTGGGCACAGCCTTGGGGGGGGCTGTGGCGCGGTGCGTCGCGACCGGCCGGGTCCGCCGGCGCGCCGCTCGAATGCGCCGTAACCCGGGAGTATGATCGGGCGGTGGCCGGGGCGGCCCGGCGCTGGTGGGCAGGGGATTCGAGGACACGATGCTGCTGAATGCGGATCTGGGCGTTCGGACCGTGGTGCATGCCGGCAGCCTCAGCTGGGTGCCGAGTCCGTCAAAGGGCGTCGAGCGCCGCATGTTGTTTCGCATCGGCGGGGAGAAGGCGCGCGCGACCTCCATCGTCCGCTATGCCCCTGAGAGCCGATTTGCGCGCCACGTCCATCCGGGCGGCGAGGAGTTCCTGGTTCTCGAGGGTACGTTTCAGGACGAGAGCGGCGATTTTCCGGCGGGCACCTACGTCAGGAACCCGCCGGGGTCGGGGCATGCCCCCGGCAGCGAGCACGGCTGCACGATCTTCGTGAAACTCTGGCAGTTTCGCAGCGACGATCGCCAGCACCTGGTCCGCGCGCCCGGCGAAGGCGGGCGAAGCGAGCTCGCCGCAGCGGCCGGCTCGGCCGTCATCCTGTTTGAAAGCGCGCACGAGCAAGTCAGGCTGGAGGACTGGCGCGCCGGCGCCGGGGTGGAGCCGGCCAATCCAAACGGCCTGGAGCTGTTGGTGTTGTCCGGATCTTTTTCCGACGGACAGGAAACGTTTCAGCGCTGGTCATGGCTGCGGCTGCCGGCCGGCATGGCCCTGCATGCCCGCGCCGGGCCGGACGGCGCGCGCCTCTGGATCAAGTCGGCGCCCCTGCTGCACGAGCGCGTCTGCCCGTTCTGAGCGCTCGTCGAGGCGGCGCGCGACGTTTCAGAGCGTGCGCGGCCGGTTCGCCGGGGCGGGCGGCGGCCGTGGTGCGGCGCGTGGCGCAGCGGTGCGCCGGGCCCTGCGGCCCAGGCCCTCACGACTGCGGCAAGTGCGACCTTGCGCGGTCACGGCGTCCGCTGTAGCGTGCCAGCCTGGGGTTGGATCGTGTATGCCGCTCGTCCAGCGGATGATGACGTTCAGATACGTCCCGAGGAGGATGTTCCCATGCGCGTCAGAGCCTTGTTGTACGGAATGACCGCCGTGGTCCTGCTCGGCACGCTGCCGGCGCTGGCCGCGGCCCCGGGGAGCGTCGAGGCGGTCTGGGCGTCGCGGCAGGTGAGCTTCGTCTACCAGGGGTTCACGACCCGCTACTCCTGCGATGGCTTGCGCGATCAGATCGAGCGCATGCTCGAGAAGCTCGGCGCCCGCAACCTGCGCGTACGCCCGTACGGATGCACCCGGCTCGCCGGAGTAGAGCCTTTCCCCGGCGTGAGGGTCACGATGCAGGTGCTGGTGCCGGCCGCCTCGGAGCACGGCGGCAAGGCCGGCCCGGTGGTCGCGGCGCATTGGCAGAACGTGGTGCTGATGCCGAGCAACGCCGGCCTGGAGGAACAGGGCAACTGCGAGCTGATCGAGCAGTTCAAGGAGACCTTCCTGCCGCTGTTTGCCACCCGGCGGATCCGCTACCAGTCGAACTGCATCCCGCATCAACTCACTCTCGGCACGCACCTCAGCGCCGAAGTGCTGCTGCCCGAGACCCGACCTGCGCGGGGCCGCTGAGGCTTGGCGCGCGCGGCGGCCGGTTCGGCGCGGCAACGCTAGGTAACTGTGCTGATCGCGTCGGTTGCGCGGCGGTGGTAGAACAACCGTCCACTGGAGGCTGTTGACGGGGTTCGCCGATGAAACCTCTGCTCGCATGGATGGCTGCGACGGCGCTGAGCGCGCTCGGACTCTGCTGTTCCACGGTCGCCCGGGGCGCGGTTCACTGGCAGGCGCTGCCGGCGGTCGCACCGGCTCCGGCCGACAATCCGACCACGCCGGCGAAGGTGCGCCTCGGAAAAATGCTGTTCTTCGATACCCGGCTGTCCTCGACGGGCACGGTCTCGTGCTTCTCGTGTCACAACATCATGGAAGGTGGCGACGACCATCGGCCGGTTTCCATCGGTGTCGGGGCGCAGCGCGGCGGACGTAACGCCCCGACCGTGTGGAACGCGGCGTTTCTGTCCGTGCAGTTCTGGGACGGCAGGGCCGCGACGCTCGAGGACCAGGCGAAGGGTCCGCCGGATAACCCCATCGAGATGGGCATGAAGAGTCTCCATGAGGTGCTCTACCGGATCCGGCGCATCGGCGGCTACCGGCCGTATTTCGAGCAGGCGTTCGGCCGCGGGGACGTGGTCACGATGGACAATGCCGCAAAGGCGATTGCCGCCTACGAGCGCACGCTGATCACGCCCGGGAGCGCTTATGACCGGTACGTCGAAGGCGATCACCGTGCGCTCACGCCACGGCAGGTTCGAGGCATGCAGACCTTCGCGGCCGTCGGCTGTGCCGGTTGCCACCAGGGTCCGAACTTCAGCGGTCCGCCGCTGCCGATGGGCCAGGGATTCTTCGTCAGATTCCCGATGTATCCACACAGCCCGTACGTCGAGCGGTATGACCTCATGAAGGACCCGGGACGTTATGCCGTGACGCACAATCCAGCCGACCGGAACGTGTGGCGGGTGCCGGGTCTGCGCAACCTCGTGTACACGGCGCCCTACCTGCACAACGGCTCCGTGAAGACCTTGCCGGAGGCGATCCGGGTCATGGCCTCGACGCAGCTCGATCGCAGCTTGACGGCGCGCCAGGTGAGCGACATCGGCGCTTTTCTCCGGTCGCTCACCGGACCGTTCCCCCGGCAGACCATGCCGCGCCTGCCGCCGACGCCGGGGGATCTGCTCAGTCGGTAAGGGGAGGGAGCCGACGCATGACTCGCGGCGGCCGACGTCCGGTCCGCCGCGCGCTCATCGGGGGGTGCGCCCCTACGCCGCCGACCGGGCCGGTGCGTCGTCCGTGGGCTGATAGAGCAGCCGGGTGAGCACACGATCGAGGTGCTTGGGCCACTGGCCGGTTTCCGGCAGCGATTCTTTCACGGTCGTGTCGTCTATGAGGCGATTGCCGTACAGCAGCGCAAGCGCTCCGGCACGCCGTCCGAAGCGCAGCGAGCGGCCGAGCGGCGTCGCCGGTCTGGAGGTGCGCGCGAGCGCCTGCTCTTCGAGCGCGGCCACCGCCGGCGCCGAGAGTTGCCACGCGGCGCCGATCCGCCAGGCGAGCACGCAGGATTGCGAGTCGAGCAGCGAGGCGATGATCAGCGGGGCCGGGGGCGGGTGAGCCCCGGAGGCGCTCGCGCAATGCTCCATCGTGACCCGGAACAGCACGATTTCCGCGAGCCCGCTGATCAGCGCGAGCAGTTCCGCCGCGAACGGATCGGCCTTCTCGATCAGGGCCGCGTGGGAGGCCGAGGCATGCGCCGAGCGCAGCGTGTGCTCCCAGACGAGCTGTGGAAAACGCGGCGCGGCGGCGCTGTCGGCCACCTGGAAGATCGGCTGCATCAGCGCCACGGCGATCATCGAGCGCAATCCGTCGCAGCCGAGCAGTCCGATCGCCCCTTCGATGGTCTCGATCGGATCGGGCTTGACCCGGTAGAACGGGCTGTTCGCCATTCTCAACAGCCCGTCCACCAGTGACGGATCGTCGGCGATGATGGCGGCGAGCTCACGTCGCGAAGCACTCTCGTCCCGGATGGCGTGCATCAGCTTCGGCAGCAGATTCGGACGCCGGGGGAAGTACCGCCGCTGCATGGTCGGATCGCCGATCGCCACGAGCGCCGCGGTCACCACGCGGTCCTGGTCGGCCAGCGGCTGCGCCGGCTCGGAGACCCCGAGCTGCAGCTGGCGCAGGCGCCTGAAGATCTGGGCCTCATCGAGCGCCTGCGTCGCCTCGGGCCGGGCGACCGGGCTCAGGGCCGCGCCCGGTGCCGCGGGCCGTGCGAGACCGGCAGAGGCGTTCG
>JAKAFQ010000295.1 GCA_021817875.1 Pseudomonadota bacterium | reverse complement strand
CGCGCTGAACACGCTGATCCTGCTGACCAGCGGGCTTACCGTCACCATCGCCCATCACGCGCTGCGCAGCGGCAAGCGCGGCCGGCTCAAGCTGTTCCTCGCCCTGACGTTCCTCCTGGGGTTCACGTTCGTCGGGCTGCAGGCTCATGAGTACGGCGAAGCCTATATGCACATGAATCTGCGGCTGACCACCGGCATTTATGGCACCACCTTTTTCATGCTCACCGGCTTCCATGGCCTGCACGTCACCATCGGTGCCATCATGCTGATGGTGATCTGGTTCCGCGTATTGCGCGGACACTTCACCCCGGAACGGCACTTCGCCTTCGAGGCGGTCGCCTGGTACTGGCACTTCGTCGACGTGGTGTGGCTGTGCCTGTTTGTCTTCGTCTATTGGCTTTGATCACGCGGGCACGGGGTTCGCTGCGCGCAACCCGTTGAGCCCGGCGCACGGCGCATCAGTTCGGTATGGCCGCGTGCGGCTGGATCAGTCCCGCGTACCACGCCACCATCAGCAGCGCGAACAGCCCGAGCGACAGCGCGATGCGGATGGTCAGCGCGCGGGCCATCTTGCCCGAGTCCTCGCCGGTGCCGCGCGACAGGTGAAACAACGCCGAGCCGAGGCTCGCGATGATGGCGCCGAGCCCCAGAATCACCAGCAGCCGGATCAGCGGTGGCATGGCACCATTGTACCGTTAATCCTGCCCCGCGTTGCCTGATCGTCCCGATGTCCTCTCGCCCATGCCCCGGTCGCCGCAGTTTTGCGCCTTCGCTGGCGCTGACGGTGTTCATGTTCCTGCTGGCGGCGGCTTTTGCGGCGCTCGGTCGCTGGCAGTGGCGGCTGGGCGATGCGCAGGAGGCGCAGTTTCTGCGCTTCAGGCTGGGGGCCGCCCGGGTGATTCCACTGGGGGGGGCGGCGCTGTCGCGGGTGCCGCCATACCAACGGGTGAGCCTGAGGGGGCGCTACGACGGCGCACACCAGTTCCTGCTCGACAACAGCATCCAGGATGGGCGCGACGGGTACCAGGTGCTCACCGCGCTGCGGCGGCCGCACGGAGACACCGTGCTCGTCGATCGTGGATGGGTGCCGTTCACCGGCAGCCGGGCACATCTGCCCGACGTATCGCTCCGATCCGCCGGGCCGATGACCGTGACCGGACGTGTCGGCCGGCTACCGGTGGCCGGGCTGTCGATCGGTCGTGCGCCGCCGTCTGCGGGCGGACGCTGGCCCAAGGTGACCAGCTTCCCCTCGATCGGCGAACTCGCCTCGGCCCTGGGCGAGCCGCTGGACCGGCATATTCTGCTGCTCGACCCGGTAGAGCCCGACGGCTACGTGCGGGACTGGCGAGCGCCGGGCATGCCCGCCCTGAGGAACTGGGGGTATGCGATCCAGTGGTGGGCCTTCGCCGCGGCGGCCCTGGTCCTCTGGGTGGTCCTGAGCCTGAAGCGCCGCCCGCGCTAGGCGCAGGCGACCCGAAAGGCGTATCCAATGCTAGGATCACATACCTGAGACCGCTTCTATTCTGTTTACCGGCGCCGGAGTCGCAACGTGATCCCCGCATTCGTCGACCGCTGGATTCGAGGCCTGTCCCTCGCCGGGGTGCTGTTGTGCTTCGTCGTCATCGTGCTCGGCGCGTACACCCGCCTGACGAACGCCGGCATCAGCTGCCCGGACTGGCCGGAGTGCTACGGCCACATCACTCCGGTGGGCGCGGCGGACAGTCCGTCCGCCCAGGCCCGTTTCCCGGGCCGGCCGCTGCATGTCGGGCGGGCCTGGCACGAAATGGTCCACCGGTATGCGGCCGGCACGCTCGGTCTGGTCATCCTGGTCATCACGGCACTCGCCATTGCCTCGAGGGGCCAGGTCGTCGGCAGCGGCTACGCGCTCGCCCTGTTTGCGACGGTGATCGTGCAGGCGGTGCTCGGAATGCTCACCGTGACGTGGCTGCTGAAACCCATCATCGTGACCGCGCATCTGATCTTCGGTATGACCACGCTCGCGCTGCTGTGGTGGATGTGGCTGGGGCTGCAGCGCCCGGGCGCCGCGCTGGCGCGCCCCGGCGCGCCCCGGCGTGTGCTGGACGGGCGGCCGCTGCGGCTCGCCTACGGCCTCGCCACCCTGGGCCTGGTGGTGCTCGCCGTGCAGTTCTTCCTCGGCGCCTGGACCAGCGCCAATTACGCCGCCTACGCCTGTCCGGACTTTCCGACGTGCCAGGGTTCCTGGTGGCCGCACGCCGATTTTCGTGATGCCTTCGTGTTGTGGCGGGGCATCTGGGTCGACTTCCAGGGAGGCATTCTCCCCAACGCCGCCCGCGTGGCGATCCAGCTCACGCATCGACTGGGGGCGCTCGCAGTGACGCTGACGTTGGGGCTGGCGTCACTGGCGGTGATCGGCCGGCGGCAGCTGGCGCAGGCGCGCTGGTATGCCTGCACGCTGCTCGTGGCCCTCGTCGTGCAGCTTGCGATCGG
The DNA here is from genome assembly GCA_021817875.1 of Pseudomonadota bacterium. The sequence goes on along the minus strand of JAKAFQ010000295.1, from coordinate 3,325 downwards.
GATTTCGATGGTGCTCAAGAGTTTTCCGCTGGTGCTCACCACGGCACATACGGCAGGGGCGGCGCTGCTGCTGATGGCGACGCTGGCGCTGGTCCACAAGCTGCGCGCGATGCGCGTCGTGCAGGCATAACGCGAGGCGCGGGCAGTGCAGACGATATCGGAGCTGGTAGCCGTAAGACCCACTTCGTGGCGGCGTTACCTGGAGCTGACCAAGCCGCGCATCTGCGCGCTCATCACCTTTACGGCGCTCGTCGGCACGCTGCTCGCGAGCTCGGGCTGGCCGCCGCTGCGCGGGGTGTTGTTCGCCACCCTCGGTATAGGCCTCGCCTCTGCATGCGCGGCGGCGATCAACCACGTGCTCGATCGGCGCATCGACGAGCAGATGACCCGCACTCGCTCGCGGCCGCTGCCCCGGGGCGAGGTCACCGAGCGCAGTGCGCTGCTGTTCGCCGGGACGCTCGGCGTGCTGTCGATGATGATCCTGTCGTTCCTGGTCAACCCGCTGACCGCGATGCTGACCTTCGTGTCGCTCATCGGCTACGCCGTCATCTACACGGCATGGCTCAAGCGCGCGACTCCGCAGAACATCGTGATCGGCGGCGCGGCAGGCGCGGCGCCACCGGTTCTCGGCTGGGCGGCAGTCACCAACAGCATCGATCCACACGCGCTGCTGCTGTTCCTCATCATCTTTGTCTGGACGCCGCCGCATTTCTGGGCGCTTGCCATCGCGCGCAAGGACGAGTACGCGCGTGTCGGGATTCCGATGCTGCCGGTCACGCATGGGGTGGAGCACACCCGCCTGCAGATATTGTTGTATTCGGTGCTTCTGGTGCTGGTGACGCTGCTGCCGTTCCTCAGCGGCATGAGCGGCCTGATCTACCTGGCGTGCGCGCTGGTGCTCGACCTGCGCTTCCTCTACTACACCTGCCGGCTCCAGTTCAGCCCGCGTCCGCAGCTGCCGATGCGCCTGTTCCGCTATTCGATCAGCTACCTGATGTGGCTGTTCGCGGCGCTGCTGGTCGATCACTACCTGCCGACCACCCAGCTGCTGTTTGCGCGCGTCTGAGCAGCAGTTCCCACGAGGACAGCCGCCGTTCCTCGAGCAGCAGCACGCCAGAGGCCCGATAGGTGTCGTCGTCCAGCCGGCCGTAGTGCTCGGCACCGTGGTAGCCCGACGGGGTGCACCGGTAGACCGACAGCACGCAGTTCTCCAGCACCGAGTACGTGCCCTGGAGCTTGCCCAGGGTGGCGTTCTCCGAGGTCCACTTCAGGCAGGCCCCCTTTCGGCCGGGAGGTTCGATCCGGCAGGCGGTGAGAAATTCGACGGGCGGCGCACCCAGGACTTTCAGGGTGCCGCAGATCAACCAACATTCTTCCTGATGCGCGATCTCGGTGCGACACTCCGCCGGCAGCGGCTCGCCGTCCTCCCTCCAGAATGTCCCAACGCCCGTCCAGATACCCGGCTCGAACAGATAGGTGTGTCTCATGGGACACTGGAATGGCCGAGCGTGGTGCCGCCGCCACGGCAACCGCCTGCCTCCGGCCGCGCCGTCAGAAGCATGCTCGGCAGCGGGCGACCGCCCGTGTGATCCGCATGGGCATCGTTATGGTCCATCGGCCATCCCCTCCCGATCTTCTGATCACGCCGGTAGTGTAAGGGATTCGCGCTGTTGACCAAAATCGGATGTGTTGCGCTCGGGCGACAGGCTGATTTCTGCGAGACACACGCCGAAGCGCCCGTTGCTCCGCATCGGCCGGCTCTGCGTGGCTGCGCGGCGGCCAGTCATGGCGCCGTTCGACGCGGGTGCCGATCCGCGCTTTCGGCCGCTTGGACGCCGCCCGGCTCATCGCCTTGATGTTGAAGCGAGACAGCCTGGCGCCGGCGCCACCGCCCGGAGGCGGCAGGCGGTCTGTCGGGATGGGTCGACCGCGGCCGAGCCGGTGGTGGACAATAGGCCCATCGTGAGCAGTGCTAATGTCCTGCGGACCATCCCGGGACAGGACGGAGTCATGCCTTGAGCAGTCAGTCGAGACGGTCGCACCGTGCGCGCCGCCCGCTCGGGACCTGGTTTCTGCGCATCGTGCTGTCGGCGGCGATGCTGGTCTGCGGCGTGAGCTTCGCGCCGGCCGGTGCGGCGGCGTGGCACTCTGCGCTCGCCTGGCGGGGCGGGGAAGCACGCGTGACCGTGTCGCCCGATGGCCGCTACGTGCTGCATTCCCCGGCGGGTGAGCGGGTCATCCGCCGGCAACGCTTCGCGGTACACACCGCGAGCCCGCTGTTCGATGCATTGTTCGCCATGGCGCAGTCGGACCTGAAGAGGGACTCGGTGAGCGCCATCAGGGACCCCGCCTTCAATCACGGGCGGCCGATTCCCTGCCGCTGCTTCATCGCGGGCAAGGATTGGCCATTCGTCTGGACGCGCGACCTGTCGTACTCCACCGATCTCGGCCTGTGGCGGTTCGCTCCCGCCCGGGCACGGGCCTCGCTGCTGTTCAAGGTCTCCCCGGTGCGCGCCGCCGGCATCGCCGCGGGAGAATATGTGATGCAGGACACCGGTTCGGGCGGCAGCTGGCCCATCAGCACCGACCGGGTCGTGTGGTTTCTGGGTGCGAGGCATCTCCTGGTCGACCGGCGCTTCGCACACACCGTTGTTCGGGCGCTGACCGATACGCTCGCGCAGGACCGGCGCTATGCGTTCGACCCATCCGTGGGCCTGTACCGGGGCGAGACGTCGTTTCTCGACTGGCGGCAGCAGTCCTATCCCGAGTGGACCGCCGACAACGTGGTGTTCATCGCGCAGTCGTTCTCGCTTTCGACCAACGTGCTGCACTACCAGGCGCTGCGCCTCGCGGCCGCCATGGCGCGGCAGCGTGGCCGGATGTCGGACGCGCGCCGGTACCGGGCCCAGGCCGAGGCGCTGAAGCGCGCCATCAACCTGCGTTTCTGGCGCCCGGTCCGCGGCCTGTACATGAGCTACATCGGCGGCAGGGTGGCTCCCGCGCCTTTCGATGCGTATGACCTGCTGGGGCTGGATCTCGCGATCGTGAGCGGCGTGGCCGACCGGGCGCGCGCCGAGCGGGTGCTCGCGAACTATCCGGTCTGGCCGGCGGGCAGCCCGGTGATCTGGCCGGAGCGGCGTGGCCAGCCGATCTACCACAACCTCGCGATCTGGCCCTTCGTGAGCGAGTACACGCTGCGCGCCGCGCGGCGCATCGAGGATGCGCCGTTGATCGCGCGCCAGATCCGTTCCCTGATGCGCGGCGCGGCGCTCAATGCCTCCAACATGGAGAATTATTCGCTGCTGGGGCAATCGACCCACGTCCC
>JAKAFQ010000294.1 GCA_021817875.1 Pseudomonadota bacterium | reverse complement strand
CACGATCTGCAGGCTCGGATACTGATCGAAGAGCCCGCAGCCGCACAGGCGCAGCGCATGAATCGATGTTTCGACGCCAAAGCCCCAGGGTGCGCTCATTAGCCAGGGATGGCCGAGGTAGTTCTGCGCGCGCGTCGGAATTTGCATCCTCGGGTGGAGATAAACCGGTACGTCGAGCTGCGCAACGGTCGCCCAGAAACTTCGATACTCCGGAACGTCATAATAAATGGCGGAGTCCGGGACGTCCTTCTGCGTGAACCCATTGATCAGCGCGCCCTTGAAACCCAGTGTCTTGACGCAGCGCGTGAGTTCCGCCGCCGCGGCGTCCGGATCCTGCATCGGCAGCGCAGCCAGAGCGGCGTACCGTCCCGGATGTCGAGCGACCGCTTCTGCCATATGATCGTTGCCTTTTCGCGCCACCATGATGGCTCGCTGAGTATCCAGGATCGCCTGAACACCGGGCGCGTTCAGCGACAGGATGGCCAGGCCGATGCCATTGCGATCCATGGCCTCCAGGCGCTCATTGCCGAGGTCGAGAATCTGCCTGGTGAATTCGTCCCACTTGCCCGAGTCGCCGGCAAAGGCGCGCGTTTCTTCCAGTGTCTCTGCGATAGCGCAATGCTCTTCGAAAGCGATTTTGTGTTGCATGACAGCCTCCTATTCACAATCAGCTCACGGCAGCCTGCGCTACAGTCGTGCACTTGTGCCGTTTCACAACGCGGATCAGCACGTAACAGGCCACGGCGCCAAAGGCCATTGGGAGCGCCGCGAGCACGTAGAGTTCCTGAATCGGCAATCCCAGCGCGATCAATGTGCCGCCGAGCAGTGGACCCGCAACCGCACCGAGCCGACCGACGCCGAAGGCAAAGCCAATACCGTTCGAACGAATGGCGGTCGGATATAGGATGCCCGCAGTGGCATTCAATCCGAACTGCAGCCCCACGACACAAAGACCGGAAAAGAACGCCGCCAGCATCAGATACATCGGTGTGCGCACCGCATATCCGGTCACTGCGATCAACGGCACGGCGCAGGTGAACAGTACGGCGACCGAGACAAGCCCTCCTTTGTCGAGAAAACGGCTCAGAACCACCCCGCCCACCGCACCGGCCACCTCGAAGATCGTCGTCGCCCATATCCCAAGCGTTGGTGAAGCGCTTGCCTGATCAAGCAGCTGCGGCATCCAGCTCACCATGAAATACAGCACCATGAAATTGATGATGAACAGCAACGCCAGCAGCGGCGTCATCAGCGTAAACGGCTCTCGAAACAGAGCGGGCCACCCTCTCCGTTTCGACGATACGCGCTCGACGACGAATCGATCCTGGGCTCCGATCTCAAGCGTTGGCTCGATACGCAGCGCGACTGCCGCGGTGCGAGCGCGCCGTCGTTCGTCCTGCGCAAGAAACAGGATCGATTCCGGGAGGAAGAAAGCCAGCAGGACGGAGATGACCAGCGGCAGGAAACCCCCTATCCAGAAAATCACCGGCCAGCCGTACCGAGGCACCAGCCACGCCGTCACCGGCCCGGGCAACAGACCACCCACCGGGGTGCCGATGAACATCAGGGTAATCAGCGTGGCCTGCGCACCCTTCGGAGCCATTTCCGCGGCCAATGCGATTGCATTGGGCATCACGCCGCCGATGCCGATGCCTGCGAGAAAGCGGAGTACCGTCAGCCAGTACAGGTCGCCGGCGAGCGCACAGCCTAAGGTCGCCACACCGAAGATCACGGCGGCCGCGATCATCATGGTCTTGCGTCCGTACCGGTCTCCCATGCGCCCAAGCGAGATCGCTCCAAACATCACGCCAAACAGGCTGGCGCTCAGGAAATACCGCATCTCCTCCGGTGGAATGCTCCACGCCCGGATGATCGCCGGCGTCGCAAATCCGCCTGCGAGCAGGTCGTAACCGTCCAGCAGCACGATCAGGAACAACGACAGCCAAAGGCCAAAATGGAATTTTCCCAATGTCTGCCGGTCCACGAGTTCGGTCACGTCTATCTGTCTTGAGTTCATTGGCGCGTGCCTGTGCTATACAGACGTCCGTGACAGGTTTCCGGAACGCGGCTCGAGCGCATGCAGCCGAAACACCCGTTCGGCGTTTGTCTGCATCAACATACGCTTGTGCTCCGGTGGTATATCGAACCGGTCATAAGCCGCGAGTTCGTCCGCGGATTGCTGATACGGATAATCCATGGCGTACAAGACCCGGTCGGGCCCCAATACGTTCATACAAAATTTCACCGACGGTTCCCAACCCTGCCCACTGGTGGTAATCCAAATGTTGCGACGGAAGTACTCGGAAATCCTGAGTTTGAGCTTAACCGGCGGCTGTCCACCACGCAGACCAGCAATGCCGTCCGCGTTGCTCTGCCACCAGTCGAACCGGTAGAGGTGCAATGGCATCGCCTCGCCCATGTGGCCGACGACGACCCGTAGCCTCGGAAATCGATCGAACGCGCCGGAGAGAATCAGGCCGATCGTATGCAGCCATACTTCATGTGCGAATCCGGCAAGAGTCCGCTCGAGTCCGCGGTACGCGTAATGATGATGCATGCCTGCTGGCGGTACCGTCGGATGTATATAGAGCGCGGCGTCGCACGCTTCGAGCGCCTCGAGGATCGGCCAATAGCTCTGTTCGTCGAGATAGTGACCCCGGGTGTTCGAGTTGACCACAGCCCCGGCAAGTTTGAGCTTGTGCATACCGCGCTCGATTTCCCTGACCGCCGCCGGTACATTTTGCGGAGCAAAAGCAAGGCATCCCGCAAGACGGTGAGGCTGTCTGTCGCACGCCGTGGCCAGCAGGTCGTTCGACTGCATCGCGAGCGCCGCCGCCTCTGCCGGTTCCAGCACCTGCACCCCGGGTGCCGTGAGCAGCAGAAGCTGCATGTCGATGCCGAGCCCGTCCATGCGCGCGATGCGCCCCACACCGAGATCCATGAGCTCTGCCTGCAATGCCGGCAGCCGGGAAAACTTCACTGCCATATTCAACGATGGATCATCCGCCGGGGCACCGGCTTCGAACAGCCTGATCTGCGCGTTCACCAATTCCTGAAAGGTCCATGCTTCCTCTGTGGCAATTCTCCGGTACGGTGCGTTGCGGTCGACACTGGCGAAAGCCGGAGCGAGCCCCCCCTCGCGACGCACATCGCCAATGTCAACGAAGCCGTTCGATTCAGTGGAGTCGGACACGTTTCCATTTCCTCGCTGGGGAGAACACGCAGTCGAGCGGAGATCGCCGACCGCCACACAAGGTCGAGTCCACCTTCAGTGCCCTCCCCACGTCGGCGGTTGTCCCGAGCTGGTGGTCAGATGGCGCGGCGTGCGGTCGTTTCGGCCTGCACCCTGATGCCAACGAGGCAGGCCGCCCAGACCGCAGCCTCGGAAGGACCTTGTGCGCAAATCACCCGTCGAGCTGCAGCTCGCACCCTCCCAGACAGGTGATGCGCGGTCCACTGCGCACCACGTGGCATCCCTCGCGTGCCGGGCGACCGGCGGCGCGCATGTTCTCAACGCGCCGCCGGCACCTCGAAGCGAACCGTCAGCTTGCATGCACTTCAATGTCCAAAGCTGACGAGCCACGCGGTGGGCAGTGCATCCCGTGGCGCCCCTTGATCACAACGTGTACGACGCGCCGAGAATAAAAAACCGTCCCACGACGCCAGCCTGGGCGAAGGCCGAGCTGTACGGGTAGAACAGGCTGCCCGCATTGGCGCTGGCGAGATCGAGCGGCGGCTGGGCGTTGAAGGCGTTCTGCACCGCAGCGTGCACCGCAAAGTGCGAACTCAGCTGATACCTGGCGTAGAAATTCGTGTAGATGAAATGGCTGACGCTGCAGAACGAACTCGGCGTGCCGGGCCCCACGGTGAGGAACTTCGCCCCCAGGCCGGAAAGCGCCTGACTGCAGGTCGTCAGACCGGCGGCTGAGTTCAGCACGCTGAACGGCCCCGTGTAGTACACACTGGAGGTCAGGTCCAGCGGACCTTTTTCCCAGCTCACGGTCAGGGTGGCCCGATCCTTCGGGTTGCCCGTGCCCGTGGTACCCGTCTCGGGACCGTTCTGGCCTGACAGCTCGTAGCTCACCCCGCCGACGGTCAGCCGGTACGTCAGCTGGTGCGTCCAACGAACCTCACCGCTGAATCTGCCGTAGCGACCGGCATCATAGTGAAAATCGAAATCGACGTCATACCCGGAAGTGTTGATGTTCGATGCATTCACGTACGGATATACTGCGGCCAGAATCGGCCCCACGGATGTCTGCGCGTTCACCAATTGCTGCGCCGTGCACCCCTGGGTGAAGCTGGGCGGGCAATAGGGCAGCGACACCGACGGACTGCGGAACAACTGCGTGTACGCGTTCAGGCCGCTCGCCACGTATGAGGCGACAATGCTGTTTGACACCAGAATGTTGTAATAATTGAACGACAGGCTGGCCTGGCGGATCGGCTGCAGCACCAGGCCGCCCTCCCAGTTGGTCGAATGGACGTTGTGCAGCTTGGTATTGCCAACCACGACACCTGAAATCGGCACCGCGCATTGGCTGGGGAAATCGCCCGGTCCGGCCGCCGCACCGCTCGGAACGGCAGATGGACACAGGACCGGATCGGCCTCGAACCCCGAGAGGATGTTCATGCCGGACAACCCGCCCTCGGCCGCCGTTGGCGGCCGGAAGGCACGGCCCCAGCTGCCCCGCAGCCTCACCCAGTTCCTCCAGCGCGTACCGGCGAACGGCGTGATCATGGTGGCGACGGACCCCGAAGTCGAACCGCCGAAGACCTGATACTGGTCGTAGCGCACGCTGCTGTCCACCTCGAGCTGCCTGACGATCGGTGCATCCAATTCGGCGTAGGCCGATGTATCCCGTTCCGTACCGATCGCAAATTCCGGATTGCAGATCTGCAGTCCCGCCGCGCAGGCCGGAGGTGCCCGAACATTGTGCACCTCTTTGTACCACTGCACGCCGACCGCGCCTTTCACCGGCTCCTTGCCCCACAGCTGCAGCACCCGGTGTGTTCCCGTAATGTCCGCTATGTCCAGCTGGCTCGTCGGCGTCGCTTCCATCATCGGAGCGAACAGCGCGGTCGCGGCCGACGACGACAGGCTGTTCAGGATGTAACCATTGTTGAGCGCGTTCTGAAAGGCGATTCCATTGAGCTCGCTGTACTGCTTTTCGATGATCCTCGAGTACATCGCGCCCAGGCGCAGCTTCAGGTGCCAACCCGCGACTCTGCCCCGCAGGGTGGCCAGCAGTCGCTCGGTGCTGGTATCGGATGTGATCTTCTGCGGCCCGAGTTCCGGAAAGCTGTACACCAGGGGCGCCGGAGCGCCGTACGGGTTGCCCGGATAATTGGCCGGCACCGTGATCGTCAGAGGCGGGTTCGGCACGATGTTGAACGGAGCGCCCGGAATCATCACGTCGCCGAAGAAGCCGGCCGGGTACATGGTTTCGTTGCTGGTGAAACCTCCCTGATTGTAGACCTGCTCCCAAGTGCTGTTGAAGTACGACGCCTGTACACCCAAAGTCATGCCGTGGCGCAGACGCACCGTGTACCTGCCGAGCAGATCGAAACGAGTCGTCGACGGCTGCAGCTGCGCTCTGGGGTTGGGAACGAGGCACAGGTTGTTGGCCTGAGCCGCGGCGTTGCAGCCCGGCAAATAGGTGATCTGATTTGGATTGTTTGGATTGATCAGATACCCGGTGTTGGTGGACGGAAACGGATTGGTGATGTTCTGCGCCGCCGCCGCACCCGGCGTCTCATTGAGACCGCCATACGGCACGAAGTTGAGACTATTC
>JAKAFQ010000293.1 GCA_021817875.1 Pseudomonadota bacterium | reverse complement strand
AGATCGCGACCGAGCAGGTTCAGCTCCACGGGGCTGCCGGCGCCTTCCATCAACAAGACGTCGCAGCGCTCACGCCAGGCGTCGAGAACTTCCTTGACCGTCTGCCAGAGTTCGTCGAAGTGCCGGTAATAGTCGACCGCCGGGCAATGACCCCGAGCCTGGCCCAACACGATCAGCTGTGATCCCTGTGTGCCGCTCGGCTTGAGCAGTATCGGGTTCATCTGCACCGTCGGCACGAGCCCGCAGGCTTCGGCTTGCACGGCTTGCGCGCGCCCGATTTCACCGCCGTCGAAAGTGACCCAGGCATTGTTGGACATGTTCTGCGCTTTGAACGGCGCGACACGGACGCCTTGGGCGTGCAGCCATGCACCGAGCGCGGTGGTGATCCAACTCTTCCCCGCTCCGGAGCCGCAACCAAAAATTGACAAGGCCTTCATTGTCGAGACATTACACGAGGTCATTGCGGGGGGTGGTCAGCTTCCATCAGCCACAGCAGAACCTTCGGAAGCGGTGGCATCTTGCCATAAACATGGCACGCAGTTAGCATCCACCCGGTAGCTGTCAGGTGCTTGCCCGCAATTCGCGTATTTCATGTGAACGGCGGCGACTGAAACGGGAAGCCGGTGTGAATTCCGGCGCTGCCCCCGCAACGGTAAGCGAGAAGCGGAGAATCCTCAGCCACTGCGTTCGTAATGAACGTGGGAAGGCGATTCTCCGGCGAGAATTCCAATCGCACTCGCGAGCCCGGAGACCGGCCTGGCCATGACGTTAGCGAACATCGCGGCGGGCGATGGGTGCGTTGCCACGGTCGACGTTTGGTGCAGGCACGGCTCGAGCCAACCTCACACAACGCGTTCACTTCCGGCGATTCCCCCCCCCAATATCCCTCCGCGCCCGGTTCGTTTGGGTGATTTACGCGCGTCGGCGGATAGTGAAGCGCGGGAGGTCGGCGGGTGAGCGCAGCAAATCGAATTCCGGTGACCGTATTGACCGGCTTCCTCGGGTCCGGCAAGACCACACTGTTGAATCGGATACTCACCGAGAGCCACGGACAGCGGATCGCCGTGATCGAAAACGAGTTCGGCGAGATCGGCGTCGATCAGGAACTCGTCATCGATGCTGACGAAGAGATCTTCGAGATGAACAACGGGTGCATCTGCTGCACTGTGCGCGGCGACCTGATCCGCATTCTCGGCAACCTGATCAACCGCCGCGAGAAATTCGATCGAATCGTGCTCGAGACCACCGGCCTCGCCAATCCCGGGCCCGTCGCGCAAACCTTTTTCGTCGACGACAGCATGCGTCGGGAATTCGCGCTGGATGGGATCGTGACGATGGTCGATGCGCTGCATTTCGAGCAGCAACTTGGGCAAAGCGAGGAGGTGCGCACGCAAGTCGCATTCGCCGACGTCATCGTACTGAACAAGACCGATCTGGTAGGTTCCGCCGATCTCGACGATTTAGAGCGACGCTTGCGCGGCATCAACGCGCTCGCCCGCATCGTGCGCGCCGATCCGGAGCAACGCGCATCCGTTCCCATGGGAGCCGTCCTCGGAATCGGCGGCTTCGATCTTGCCCGTGCGCTCGAATACCAGCCGACATTTCTTGAGCCCGAATACCCATTCGAATGGGCGGGCGCCTATGTCCTTGCGGCCGGCGAATATGCAATGGTCATGGGGGAAGGACCGGATCCGTCCATGAACATCGCCATATGCGAGGTACTTCCCGTCGATGATCTCGACCCAGTCAAGGGTGCGGAGCGGGTGTTTACGCTGTTTTCTGCTGCCGCGGAACCGGTGTCGGCGGGTGCGCGACTCGGCCCACAGTTGTGCGTGCGAACGCTCGATTTGCAGCACAGCGGGGAAATCCGCTTCCGTCTCCACATTGACTCGGATGGGGTCTACTGGCTTTTCACTCAGCACCTGCCCGCTGAATTTTCACTGAGATTACTTGATCCGGATGGCGTGGAATTGGCACCCCATGTGCAGCGGGAATTCGATCCTGGGCACTCCCACGACGAACGCGTTGCCTCGTTCAGCCTCGAGACCGAGTGCCCGGTCAGTGCCGAGCGCTTTCAAGCATGGCTCGGGCAGGTACTTGAAACTCAAGGTACGCGTCTGTACCGAATGAAGGGCTTCTTGAATTTCAGCGGCACCGATGAGCGAGTCGTCATTCAAGGCGTGCACATGGTGGTCGACACCACTTCTCTCGGGCCATGGGGCGATCGAGCGAAGCGGACGCAGCTGGTGTTCATCGGCCGGCAACTCGATAGAGAACTCCTGGCGAGGGGCTTCAACGAATGCCGGACTTGAGCGTATCGACGACCAGGCTGCTGCGGGCAATGGACATGAGGTCGCTCAAAGCGCGCCTGGTCGCGCTATACGCGGGGCTCCTGGTCGGCAACGTCGCGGTGATCGCGTGGGCGTACGCGCTGTTCCACGGCGATTCGATCAGGCTCGGACTTGCTTTGCTCGCCTATAGTCTCGGGTTGCGTCACGCGGTCGATGCTGATCACATCGCCGCGATCGATAATGTCACCCGAAAGCTCATGCAAGATGGCAAGCGGCCAGTCACGGTCGGCTTGTTTTTCGCGCTTGGACACTCGACGATCGTGTTGATCGTGGCATGTATCATCGCGTTTACCGTCAGCGTCGCCGCGCACTTGGGAAGTTTCTCGAGAATCGGCGGTGTGATCGCCGTTGCAACATCGGCAGGCTTTTTGTTCGCCATCGCCGCGATGAATTTGGTGATATTGGCTTCAGTTTGGCGTCGCTTCAAAATGGCTCGTAATGGAGGCGGAATCGCCGACGGTGGTCTCGATATTCTCACGGGTGCCCGCGGACCGCTCTCGCGCATCTTCCGACCGCTGTTCGCCTTGATACGGCATAGCTGGCAAATGACGCCGCTCGGCTTCCTGTTCGGACTGGGCTTCGACACGGCGACCGAGGTAACGCTGCTCGGACTCGCGGGTTCCCAAGCGGCGCATGGAGTCTCGATTTCGACGATTCTGGTATTTCCGGCGTTGTTCGCGGCCGGCATGACCCTCGTCGATACCACTGACGGGGTTCTGATGCTCGGCGCCTATCAGTGGGCCTTCGTGAAGCCGATCCGCAAGCTGTACTACAACATGACGATAACGGCAGTCTCGGCGCTGGTCGCCGTCATCATCGGCGGAATTGAGACAATCGCCTTGATAGCGCATGCGTTGAAGTTCGATGGCGCCGGCTGGAGAGTCGCCGGCAACCTTGCTGCGCATTTCAACACGTTGGGGTTTGCGATCATCGGGGTATTCGCCACCGCATGGGGCGTCTCGTACCTGATTTACCGATGGAAGCGGTTCGACGAAATCGATGTTGAGAGTCTCAATGCAGACTGAGGTCAGGGCCGTGAGCCGGCGTCGGCTGTCGATCCTCTTAATGAAGATGCGTGGTCAGGCGAGTAGAAAAAAAGTGAATGGCAGCGCATGCCATCCGCCGCGCCGGCCGACCACGAGAGCTGTGGAATACTAAGTAGGCGTATCCATACAAATCAGCCCTTTAAGTCTTCGTATCTCGCTGAATTATTCCACAGTGTCGCCGTTGAAATTCCCTGCGCATCAATGACTTAAATTGATTTGGGCCAAGGACTGAAAATCCGCGTGTCGGGGTTCAACTTCCTCCCTCTATCGCAATGCGGTGACTCGTGTTGTTTGTCGTGTCGGCGACGAGGGAATGCGGGGCCGCCGGGCGTGTCCGAAAGCGACTGATCTCTGCGCTTCGATCCCGGCGAGATTAACTAGGGAATAGGCGCGTGCCGCCGGTACGGAACTCACCGTAGAATTTGGCAATACTGAACGGATCGTTCCCAGAGACGCCAGGTCCCTCTCTCGCCCAGCGCCATGTTGCGGAACGCGGCGAACGCGTGCGAACGTGCACATTGGAGCCAATCTCGCCCCTGCTCGATATGGCCGCAGGCCAGACCGGCAAGAATGAAAGTCGCCAGCGGCGTAAGAAATAATTGACGCCAGCGATCCGGAGTTGATTCGCAGAGCGGTGGCATACGCGACGTGCTCCCATCGCGAGCGCTCGAAGACGGCCCCCACGTTCAACATGAAACGGACGAGCGACGAATAGCCCGCGGCTTCCGATTCACGGAGCGCCTCGACGCCAGGGGCGGGTCCATTGCGCGAAATCCTGCAGGTACTGAAAGAATGCGCGTTACGTCTCCACCAAGGGTTTCAGAATCGGCCCACGGTCGCCTCGAGCCAGCGAAGGTCTTCCTCCGCAATCCGGCGGGCGGCCGCTCGGCGCTCAAACAGTGCGTTGGTCTTCTCCAGCAGCAGCGTGAAGGGTCTGCCGCTGCGGCGGGTGGTATGGGTCACCGGTAGTCCGTGGATATCGATGGTGTGGTGCAGGTGCGCCCGTTGCGCCTGGGCGAGCGGCCACTCGAGACGCCGCTGATTCGCTGTCTCGAGAAACCGTTTAAACCTCGCGCAAAGTGTGCAGGTGCATTGCAGTGGCACCTCGATCGACCAGTCATCGCCCCCGCGCGCCGGGGCACGCACCCGCGTCGCGATCGCGCGGGCGCAATGGTCATGGATGCGCTTCAAACCCAGTGCGCGCAGCGGGTCGGGCCGGCGACGAATGCAGGCGGCTCGCAGCAGGCCGAGCTGCAGGGGCAGGAGGCCTGGCGTCTCCAACAGCGCGTTCATCAGCTCCGTCCGCACTTCCGATTCCAGCGATAGCTCGCAGCTCTCGATCAGCGCCAGCGTCGGCCGGGCGAGGCCCGCGAGCATCTTGGCACGATCTTTCTCCGAACCATCCATTTTCAGGACTCCTTTCCACCGTTGCCGCAACCAAGTCCATTGCGTCGCGAGCATCTCGGCCGCGAGTGCCTGGCCGGGCGATCCACGAGCGGTCAGTGCCCGGCAAAGCGGTGCCAGCGCTGCGCTCATCCACTTCAGTCGGGTTTCGTTCGGCTCGTAGCCCTTGTCCTCGGCTACCCATCCGCGAAGCAGGGTGCGGCACCAATCGAGACCATAGGTCTCCAAAAGCGCGGACAGCCGCGGTGCCCCTCGTGCGGTGAGGTTCCACAGGGAAAACGGTTGCAGGAGCGCGCGGGCCGTCTGCGGCTGCGCCAGCGATCCGACGATTTGCAGCGTTGCCTCGAGCAGTTTTCCTTCCCGTCGGGCACAGACCGCCCAGACCGGCAGCAGCTGGTGCGTCAGAGCCGCAGCCTCGTCCGTATGCTTGGCGGCGAGCGCTTTCGCGATCCGTCCCAACGCCCAGCCTGGATCAGTCTTGGCGCGGATCACGAACGCGCGATCGCGCGGCCAGAGCACGACGGCGGCGCGGTGATACCAGTGATCCACCGTATTGCCGGCGTTGCCCGTATAGCCTTCGTGCTCGGTCTCGAACGGCTCGAAGTCCTGAGAGGGCGTGGTGTAGCAGAGCTCATGGTTTGCGACCGCGGCACTGCCCTTGGGTGCGCGAGTCGCTTCACCGTCCGCGCTGACCCAATGCCGCAGCTCGACGTCGCTGTCAATGAGCTCGGTGAGCTCCCGCGACTCGTCGGATTCGTAGTTCGCTTCCTCCTCCTCGTCATCGTCACCATCGTAGTAGCGGTTCCAGCGCGACCTTCCGAAGTCGTCTTCGTCCTCGCAGGCCCAGGTCTCATGCACATCCGCCAGCGCGAGAAAGAGTTCACAGTCGAGCTGCCGCGCCACCTGTCGCAGGGCGGCGGCGCGCGCGCCGTCCGCGTTCTTCAGGCGGTTCCACGCCAGCGCGTGTGGCGTGTACTCATGATCGAGCAGATAAACCAGGCGGTCGGGAGGGTTCAGCTCGCG
>JAKAFQ010000292.1 GCA_021817875.1 Pseudomonadota bacterium | reverse complement strand
CGCCGCGCAGACGCTGCATCTCCCCCGTCAGCCACCCCGGGTTCATGCGCCGCGCGTCCCGGGCGCCACCAGCCCCCGGAGCACCTCGCTCACCTGGCGCTGCACGTCCTCGAGGGCGGTGGCCGCATCGATGAGGCGGATGCGCCCGGGCTCGCGCCGGGCCTGCTCCAGGTAGCCGGCGCGCACCCGCTCGAAAAAGCCATGGGTTTCGGCCTCGAAACGATCCGCCTCGCCCGCCTCGCGGCCCCTGGCCCGCTGCAGTCCGAGCGCCACCGGCAGATCGAGCAGCAGCGTGCAGGCCGGCTGCAGATCCCCATGCACCCGGGCGGCCAGATCCTCGATCCAGGCCGGGTCGACGCCCCGGCCGAAGCCCTGGTACGCACGGGTGGCGTCGGTGAACCGGTCGCACACGACCCACTCCCCGCGCGCGAGCGCCGGCCGGATCAGATTCTCCAGATGAATGCCCCGGGCGGCGAACATCAGCAGCGTCTCGGTGACCGGCGGGAGCGTTTCGCTGCCGCGCTCGAGCGCGATGCGCCGGACGCGCTCGGCGAGAGGCGTGCCGCCCGGCTCGCGCGTCAGCAGCCCGCGCAGCCCGTGCCGCCGCAGCCACTCGAGCACCCAGCGCGCCACGGTCGACTTGCCCGCCCCTTCGATGCCCTCGAGGGTGATGAACAGACCCGCGTTCATGGCCGCGCGCCACCGGGACGCGCGCTTGCGCTGCGCTTCGCCCGTCGCAGTTGCGCCAGATAGCGCCGCAGCTGCGCATCGTGCTGCGCCAGGGTCTTCGAGAACCGGTGGCCGCCCTTGCCGGTGGCGACGAAGTACAGGTCCTGAGTCGGCGCCGGATGCACGGCGGCGAGCAGCGACGGCAGCCCGGGCAGCGCAATCGGTGTCGGAGGCAGTCCGCCGCGGGTGTAGGTGTTGTACGGCGTGTCGGCGGCCAGATCGCCGCTGGTGAGTGTACCGTGATAACGCTTACCGAGTCCGTAGATGACCGTCGGGTCGGACTGCAGGCGCATGCCGCGGCGCAGGCGGTTGACGAACACTCCGGCGATGCGCGCCCGCTCATCGGCCACGCCGGTTTCCTTTTCGATCATCGAGGCCAGAATGAGCGCCTGGTAAGGCGTCTTCAGCGGCAGGCCCGCCTCACGCCCGCGCCACACCCGCGCCAGCATCGCGGACATCTGCTGATACGCCATGCGCAGGATCGTCAGGTCCGGGGTGCCCGGCGAGAAGCGGTAGGTGGAGGGGAAAAATCGGCCCTCGGGGCTCTGTCCGGGATGGCCGAGGGCGGCCATGATCTGCCGGTCGCTCCTGCCGCGCAGCGTCGGATCGATGTCCGGATCGGCATCGAGCTCCTGGAGGAAATCGGCGAACGTCGCCCCCTCCACGACCGTGATCCGATCGAGCACGACGCGTCCCAGCGCGAACAGGCGCACGATCTGCGCCGGACTCGCGTGAGCCGGCAGGTCATAGACGCCGATCTCCACCCGCGGCGTCAGCCGCCGCAGCCGCAGATACCACTCCACCTCGCGCGGATGGCGCAGCGCCCCGAGAGCCGCCAGCCGCTCGAACACGCTGCCCAGGCTCTCGCCGGCGGCCACGTTGAGACGCACCGTGGCCGGCGCCGGTCCCGGCGCGAAGTAATTGTGCTCGAGCAGCGCATAGCCGCCGGCCGCCGCGAGCAGCACCGCGAGCACCAGCGCCGCGGCGAGCGCCAGGGGTTTTCCCGAGGACCGCTCAGCCATCGCGACCTTCGAGCAGCGGCGCGAGCCGCGCCTGCAGGCGACGCGTCACCGGACCCGGAGCGAGCGGCCGGCCCTCGAGCGCACGCACCGGCCAGATGCCGATCCGCGCATTGGTCAGAAACACCTCGGTCGCGGCCTCGAGGTCCCGCGGCCACAGCGCGCACTCGGTGGTCGGGATGCCCTCGGCGGCGGCCTCCCCCAACACCACGCGGCGCATGATGCCCGCGACCCCGCACAGCGAGACCTCGGGGGTACG
The DNA here is from genome assembly GCA_021817875.1 of Pseudomonadota bacterium. Next base: position 3,825 of record JAKAFQ010000292.1, on the reverse strand, counting down.
CAGCCGCGGCGATTGCGCCGGGCCGTCCACCAGAAACACGTTGGTCATGGTGCCGGAGACCAGTTTGCCGGAATGACTGAGCATGAGCGCTTCATCGGTCTGCGCGGATCGGTCCTCGTTGCGCGCCAGGATCTGCTCCAGGCGATTGCAGTGCTTCAGCCCCGCGAGCGCCGGATTCTCCCCGAGCCGGGTCGCGGCGGTGCGCACCCGCACACCCGAACGCCCGAGCGCCGGGTCCTCGTGCGGCCAAGGATAGCGGATCACGAGCCAGCTGCCCGACTCACCGCCCCAGGCGTACCCGCGCTGGACCGCCGGGCCGCGCGTCAGCAGCAGCTTGACGAGGCAGCGGCCGCCCTCGGCGGCCGCCTGCTCGACGGCGCGCTGCAGCCGCGCCGGGCCGGGCGTCGGCAGGCCAAGACGGGCACAGCCGAGGGCGAGCCGTTCCAGATGCAGCCGCAGCCAGCGGGGCCGGCCCGCGGGACAGGCAATGGTCTCGAATAGGCCATCGCCGAAATGCAGTCCCCGATCGAGCGGCGAGAGGCGCCCGGCCGCCTCGCCGTTGATCCATATGACCGGAGCATCGCACTTCCCTTCCGGCGCGGCAGGGCCCTCGGTTGGCCCGTCCGGCCCGGCTGCCCGGTGCCGAGGCGACGCGTCCGTGCGGGGCCGCTGGTTCGCCCGCTCACGGCTGCCTTCCGGGGGGTGTGTCATCCGCGCGCCCCCGCGAGGGCACACGGTGACTCGAGCGCGGCGAGCAGCCCGCGCGCCTTGGCGCGAGTCTCCTCGAGCTCCCGCTGGGGATCGGAGTCGGCGACGATACCCGCCCCGGCCCGCAGCTCGAGCGCCGCGCCATGAACGGCGAGTGTACGGATCAGGATGTTGAAATCCAGGCTGCCGTCGAGCCCCAGCCAGCCGAGTGCGCCGGTGTAGGCGCCGCGGCCCGTGCCCTCGAGCTGCGCGATGATCTGCATGCAGCGGAACTTCGGGCAGCCGGTGATCGTTCCGCCGGGAAACACCGCGCGCAGCGCATCGATCGGCGTCATCTGCGCCCGCAGCCGCCCGCTCACGTTGGAGACGATGTGATGCACGTGCGCGTAGGACTCGATGCGCATCAGCTCATCGACCCGCACCGTCCCCGGCTCGCAGACCCGGCCGAGGTCGTTGCGCTCGAGGTCGATCAGCATGATGTGCTCGGCGCGCTCCTTGGGGTGCGCGACCAGCGCGGCCATCTCGCGTGCGTCCTCGCCCGATCGGCGGCTGCGCGGGCGTGTGCCGGCGATCGGGCGTGTCTCGAGCTGCCGGCCGTCGAGACGCAGCAGCCTCTCGGGCGAGGAGCTGAGGATGGCGCTGCCGCGCCACTGCGCGAGCGCCGCGAAGGGTGCGGGATTGGCCTGGCAGAGCCGCGCATACAGCGCGCCCACCGCGCCGGCGCCCGCGATCCCCGCCCGCCACGGGCGCGACAGGTTGGCCTGGTAGATCTCCCCGGCACTGATGTACCGCTGGGCACACCGCACGCGCTCCAGATAGGCCTCCGGGGGCTCTTCCTCGACCCCCAGGATCCGCAGCGGCTCGAGTGCCGCCGGCGTATCACGCGCCGCGGCCCGCACATCGGCTTCGATCCGGCCGATCGCCCCGGCGGCGCCCGCTTCGGCCACCGCGCGCGTTCTGCCGCTCAACCGATCGTGCACCACGGTGCACGGGATGCGCAGCGCGTAGGCCCGCCACGGAAAGGCCGCCCGTGGCAGCGCCAGGCGCGGCTCGATCTCCCCGGCCATCTCGTAGCCGAGAAACACCGCCCAGCCGTTGAAGGCAGGCTCGTCAGCCGGTGCGCACGCCGCCTGCTCGCTGCGCCACCATCTCTCGAGTGCATCGAGAAATCCGCCGCCCGCGCCGATCGCCGCGGCCGGCGCGCCCGCCGCGCCGAGCCGCCCCCCGGCATCGCACCACAGCGCCGCCGAAGGTTCGGCCATGAGCACACTGAATCGCCCGAGCGGCCCCTCGGCCGCGCTGTCGAGCAGCACCGGGTAGCGCTCGGGATGGCGTGCCGCAAGTCCTCGCAACACCGGGGGAGGAGCGTCGAGATCGCGGCTGATCAAAGAGCGGTCTTCAGCCGGTGAAGCGCCTGAAGACCACCGTGCCGTTGGTGCCGCCGAAACCGAAGGAGTTCGACAGGGCAACGTCGATCTTCAGCGGCCGGGCCGTGTTGGGCACGTAATCCAGATCGCAGTCCGGATCGGGCGTCTGATAATTGATGGTGGGAGGCGCGACCTGATCGCGGATGGCCAGAATGGAGAAGATCGCCTCCACCACACCGGCCGCACCCAGCAGATGCCCCGTCATCGATTTGGTGGAGCTCACCGCGAGACGATACGCGTACTCGCCGAAGGCACGCTTGAGCGCGACGGTCTCAGCCTTGTCACCGGCCGGCGTCGAGGTTGCGTGCGCGTTGACGTACTGCACGTCCGTCGGATTCAATCCGGCGTCCTGCAGCGCGTTGACCATCGAGAGCCGCGCGCCTTCACCGTCTTCCGGCGGCAGCGTGATGTGGTAGGCATCGCCGCTCATCCCGAAACCCACCAGCTCGGCATAAATGCGCGCCCCGCGGGCCCGCGCGTGCTCGAGCTCCTCGAGGATCACCGCCCCGCCGCCATCGCTCAGCACGAACCCGTCCCGGTCCCGGTCCCACGGTCGACTGGCCTCGGTCGGCGCCTCGTTGCGCCGCGACAGGGCCTTCGCCTGGGCGAAGCTCGCCAGCCCGCACACCGTGGTCGCCATCTCGCCACCGCCGGCGATCAGCACGTCGGCATCGCCGTACTGGATGGTGCGCATCGCCAGGCCGATGGCATGGGTCGAGGTGGTGCAGGCCGTCACCACGCCGAGATTCGGACCCTTGATCCCGTAGCGGATCGACAGATGTCCCGAGATCATGTTGATGATGCTCGCAGGCACGAAGAACGGCGAGATCTTGCGGGGATTGGCGGCCTTGACCACCTCGCCGTACTCTCTCTCGATGGTGCCGAGCCCGCCGATGCCCGCGCCGCAGACCGCGCCGCAGCGCGTGACATCCACCTTGGAGAAATCGATCCCGGAGTCCTCGACCGCCTGGATACCCGCGGCGACGCCGTAGTGCATGAACTCGTCCATGCGCCGCTGTTCCTTCGAGTCGAAATACCGGTCGATGTCGAAATCGCGGACATGCCCGCCGAAGCGCACCGCGAAAGCCGACACATCGAAGCGGGTGACCGGCCCGATGCCGCTCTCGCCCGCGAGGATGGCCTTCCACGCCGTCTCGACCGCGCTGCCCACCGGCGACACGATGCCCAGCCCCGTCACGACCACTCGACGCTTGCTCACACGCTGCCTGTCTTCTGGATGATGAGAGTTTCGAACCCTGCCGCCCGGTCGCGCGGCGCGGCACGCCGGCGCGCGACCGCCCGCCGCGGCTCAGGCCTTGTTGCGGCGCTCGTTGATGTAATCGATCGCCTGCTGGACCGTGGTGATCTTCTCGGCATCCTCGTCCGGGATCTCGATCTCGAATTCTTCTTCGAGCGCCATGACCAGCTCGACGGTGTCGAGCGAATCGGCGCCGAGATCATCGACGAACGAGGCGTCATTGGTCACCTGCTCCTGCTTGACGCCAAGCTGCTCGGCCACGATGGCTTTGACCTGCTGCTCAACTGTGCTCATTAAGGTGGGTCCTTATGCATGGGTGAATGAACTATGCGCTCCCCCGCGCCACCTCGAAGGGTGCGGCAGGGGGCGCGGTATTTTAGGGGAACACCCCTCGGGCCGCCACTCGCCATTGCAGACCGTGAGTGGCTGATT
>JAKAFQ010000291.1 GCA_021817875.1 Pseudomonadota bacterium | reverse complement strand
AGAGCTTGCTCAGCACCGAAAGGCGCGGCCCGGTCACGCGGATTCCGATGAGCGTCTTGCTGCCGCTGTTGACCATGTTGGTCCGGTTGGCGACCGGCGTGGTCCAGTATACCGGCAGGCCGGGGATGTTCAACGCTTCGCTCAAGCCCTCGTGCCGGTTGCCGGAAGCGTCGCGATAGCCGTTTTCCAGTTCCTCGACGCGGATGTGGCGCGTGTCCGGCCAGAAGGTGTCGCGGAACGGCCATTGCAGCCACCGCGGCCAGCGGTCGTAGAAGCGCGGAACCTTGACGGCCGGCCACTGGTCACGCGGCTTCAAGTGCACGATGGTGTCGAGCATGCCGATGGGCGCGTCGTCCGTCGCGGTTTCCGCCCGCCCGGTCTGACCGAACACGCTCGCCACCTCGGGGAAGCGCTGGATGATCTTGTCGGTCTGCTGCACGATCGCGCGGGCCTCGGTGATCCCCAACCCCGGGTAGGTCGTCGGCATGTACTCCAGGTCGCCCTCCCACAGCGGCGGGGTGAACTGCGTGCCGAGATGCGACAGCGGCCAGATGGTGGACAAGGCCAGTGCCGTGGCGACGGCAATCGTCGGCCAGGGATGGGCGATGGCGAAGCGGAATGCCGGGGCGAACACCGCCTGGAGCCCGCGGTTGATCGGATTGCGCTCTTCCTGGATGATGCGCTGCGGAACGGCGAGCAACAGCATCAGCACGGCGGTCATGATCGAGGCCGTCCCGCGATGCTGGGCCAGCAGCGCGGAGTGTCCGGCCAGTACGAACACTGCAATGGCAGACGCCGCCGCCAAGACGACAGCGAGCGAATAATGCACCCGGCGCGACCATCGCAAGGGGAACAGGCTCGGGCTGATGAAGTTCATCATCAGCACCGGGATCAGCGTGATCGAAACCAGCGCCGCAGCGGCCATTGCGAAGGTGCTGGTCAGGGCCAGGGGGCTGAACATCTTCCCGCTTTCTCCTGGCAGCACGAAGATCGGCAGGAAGCTGACCGTGAGGATCAGCAGACTGAAGAAGAGGCTCGGCACCACTTCGGCGGCGGACTGCAGGATCAGGCTTGCGCGTTCCCGCGGGGCCTCGCCGCGTTGCACGCGCAGTTCTTCCACGTTCAGATACTGGTGGGCGTTTTCGACCGAGATGATGGCCGAATCGACCACCACTCCGATGGCGATGGCGATGCCGCTCAGGCTCATGATGTTGGCGCTCACGCCCATCAGCTTGAGGATCGCGAGGCTGGCCAACATGCTCGTCGGGATCACGATGATGGCGATCAGGGCGCTGCGGCCGTGCAGCAGGAAGACGATGCAGACCAACGCCACCACGATCATTTCTTCGGTCAGCGTATCCGAGAGCGTTGCAATCGCGCGGTCGATCAGCAGCGTGCGGTCGTATCCGGCCTCGACGAGCACGCCGGCCGGGAGGCTGGGTTCGATCTCGGCGATCTTTTTCTTGATGTTCTGGACAACCTGATAGGTGTTCCCCTGGAAGCGCACGACGGCGATGCCGCAGGCCGCCTCGCCCATGCCGCTCCACTCGCACAACCCCTGACGCTGCTCCCCGCCCAGCTGCAGCGTCGCCACGTCGCGCAGCAGGATCGGCGTTCCGTTCTGCTGTCGGCCGACCGGCACTTCGCCGATCTGGTGCAGGTTCTCGAAATACCCGCGGCTGCGCACGAGGTAGCTCAGTTCGCTGCGTTCGACGACCGAACCGCCCACGTCGTTGTTCGAGTCGGCGATCGCCGCCCGGACCTGCCCGATCGACAGGCGATAGGCGCGGATCCGGTTCGGATCGACGATCACCTGGTATTCGCGCACGAATCCTCCGAGGGGAGCGACCTCGGAGACTCCGGGTACGGACTCGAGTTCGAAGCGCACGAACCAGTCCTGCAGACTGCGCAGCCCGCCGAGATCGATGTCGGCCTTGACCAGGGGTTTGCCGGTGAGCGGACACTTGCCGCCGTGCAAGAACCCCCGCACCCGTACGAGCCGCGCGCGAATGGCGTCTTCCGCCGCGTTGGGCGAGGCGTACCATTTTCCGGTGGCCGGATCGTGCCAGATGCCACGCGGGTGATCGGGACAGTACCAGCCGGCAAGCAGCGCATATTGATACGCCCAGCCGACGCCGGTGGCGTCCGGGCCGAGTTGCGGCGTGACCCCGCGCGGCAATTGCGTGCTGGCGTAATTGAGATATTCGAGCACCCGGCTGCGCGCCCAGTACAGGTTCGTTCCCGGCTGGAAGGTCACGTGGATCAGCGAGAAATCGAACATGCTCTCGCCGCGGATCGACTGCACCTTCGGCACGTCCAGCAAGGCCGTTTCGAGCGGATAGGTCACCTGATCCTGCACCACGTCCGGCGGCTCGCCCATGTAGTTGGTCAGGACCAGCACCTGCGTGTCGGAGAGATCCGGCACGGCGTCGAGCTTGCTGTGGAACGTCAGCCACGCCGTCACGGCGATGATCGTCGCGGCAAGCATCAGAACGAGCCCGCGGTTCCTGATGGAAATCTCGATGATTTTCCGGAGCATGGCAATCCTCGTCCGGCGCCGGTCAGCGGGCCGCCTTCGGCGGTTTGGGCATTTTCATTCCCGCCATGGCACCGCCGGGCGCCTGCGCCCTGGCGGTGAACTTGGCGGCGACTTCGTTCATGTTCGACTCGACGTCGATCAGGAACTGACCGCTGGTGACGACGCGATCCCCGGGCTGCAAGCCGGAGAGCACCTGGACCAGGTCGTCGCTGCCGGAGAGGCCCGTGCGTACCTTCCGGGGAACGAATCGGCCCTTTCCTTCGGCGAGCAGCGCCACTTCGCCCGTGCCGGTATGGATGATCGCCGATGCCGGCGCCAGCAGGCTGCGCTCGAGCGGAGTGGTCGGGATGTCGACCAGCGCATACATTCCGGGGCGAAGAAATCCGTCGGGATTCTCAAGCCGGGCGCGGACCGTCACCGTGTGCGTCTGCGGATCTTCATCGGGGTCGATGAAGAAGATCCGGCCTTCCGGAACATGGCTCGGATCGGCCGCCAGATGCGCCTGCAGGACTTGTCCGAGGCGCAGCCAGCGCAGTTGATTGTCGTACACCTGGGCGTCCAGCCAGACATGGTTCAACTGATCGATCCGCATCACCGTTTCGCCGTTCTTGATGAACGACTGCTGCCGGATGCCGACCGCCGCCAGATATCCCGACACCGGGCTGAGAAAGGTCAGGTATTCCTGCGCCTTGCCGTCGGCGGCGATGCGGTCGAGCTGGCCGGTGCTCACACCGAGATGGACGAGGCGCATGCGGATGGACTGAAAGATCCGCCGCGCTTCGGCAAGCGCGTTCTCGTCGCGTGCCCGCGCGGCAAGCGTGGCGTTGTGCGCCGCGGCGAGCATTTCCTCCTCTGCGGCGAGGAGCTGCGGGCTGTACAGGGTGAAGAGCGGATCGCCCTTCCGGATCGCCGTGCCGTTGGTGGTGGCATGGAGCGTCCCGATCCAGCCGCTCACCCGCAGCGTCACCGCGTAGACGAGCGGTGTCGCCTGCCGGACATAGCCGACCGTGTGCACGGTCTGGTGCAGGGTGCCGAAGCGAACGGTGCTGGTCTCGACCGCGAGGTTCTGTTGGATCGCCGGATCGATCGTCACGTCGCCCGGATTGCCGGCCTTGCTTCCCGCGGCGTACACCGGAACGAGCGCCATGCCCATGGCGCTGATTCCCGGTTTCGGCGAGATCGACGCCGGTCCCAACATCGGATCCCACCAGTAGAGAACCTTGCGTGGCGGGTCGACCGCGGCGGCGGCCATGGGAGCCTTTTGTGCTCCCATGTTTCGAAGGGGTTCTCTGCCGCCGCGGGCGTACCGTGCCCCGAGGACCGCGCCCAGTCCGGCGGCGAGGAGTACCAGGACGAATGTTCGGGTGATGCGCTTCATGGGAATCTCCGACCGGAATGCAATGAACTGCCGTCCGTCGGGCGCGCCCGATCAGTCGGGACGCCGGCGGCGGCGGATCAGCGCGAGTGGATGCACCGCTGCAACGGCAGCGGGGAGCGCACTCGCGGGGTCAGGAGATCAAATGAGGAATACGCAGTGCAGGATGCTATGGGGCGGCGGGATGGCTCGAATCGGCGGTGCGATGGCAAGCGAAACCGACTCCCGCGCCGTCGGCGTCTTCATGTCGGTCACGATGTAGAGCAGCGCCGCGTCGACGGCATGCGCGAGCCGGGGGTGCGAAGGCGTGCCCGCCGTCGCGTGGCTCGCATCGTGTTCCGGGCAAACACAGGGAGCGCCCATGTCGCGCTTCAGGCAATGCGCACCCATCGCACCGCCGATTCGAGCCATCCGCGCAGCGGTCATGGGCGCATTGCCGACGCCTGCGACGCAGGGGTTCGGCATGTCCATGTGCACGACCGCCCACACGCAGGCCGCCGCAGCCGATTGTGCATACAACACGGCGGCGATCGTGAGCAGTCCGATCATCTTGCGGAGCAGGCCTGAACGCTTCATGGCGGCGATTCTACCCCAATGGTCGTTGACACTCCCTGACATGCCACAGTTCCGGTGCGCGGGAGAACGGTCGCGGTCGTGCCCGTGGTTCGACCGCCCCACGACAGGTTTGTCGGGGGGCGCTGCGTTCCAACGGAATCGCTAAGCCGGCGGCAGCCTGAACCAATGGGATGGACGCCTCCTTCGTTGCGAGTGGTTGATCACACCTCCACTCTGGCACGTTGGTGCCTGGTCGGGTGGGAGCGTCCATCCCATTGGTTCACGAGTGTTCCTCGGCATGCATTTTCCACTCGACATGGCGGGCGCAGTCGGTGTGGCGGCCCTCGCCTATGCGGTGGTGACGCCGCTGTGGCGCAAGGTCGGCGACACCATCACAGCCCTAGCCGCGCGCTTGTACCAACGCATTTTGGCTCGTCCCGTTGCGATAGGCTGGATCGCGGTTGATTACAAAATTCCCTTGACTCTGGAGTTGGCTCAAAGGTTTATCCTGACATCGTTACAGGACGGCAGCGTTCCATTGTCGACCTCAATCCTGCCGGCCCCCAAGTCCGGAATGGTTAAGGATTACTGGCTGTCCGCCCAGCAATGGTAGGCCAGCCGAACTGGGTCGGTCGAGGGCGGACGGACTGTAATCACCCATGGAAGAAACCGCGGGCGCTAGTGTAGTGCTTCGCAATTTATGGAACTAATTGTGCACTCGACGGTCTCAATGGAGAATGCGTCCATTCGAGGCCGACGATGCGAATTGCAACTGCGATAGTTCTGAGTATGGACGAGCGAAACGTGCTGACGAAGTTGGCTCGATCGAACACGACCAGTGTGCGGCTGGCTCGCCGGGCGCAGATGGTGCTGCTCGCCGCCGACGGTCTGGACAATACGCAGATCGCTGCGGAACTTGGCCTGGGTCGAGTGCAGGTGGGCCGCTGGCGCGATCGGTACGCTCAACTCGGCTTGGCGGGGATTGAACGCGATGCGCCGCGAAGCGGGCGCAAGCCCACGGTCGATGCGGCCGAAATCGTGCGCCTGACGACGCAGACCAAGCCGCAGGCTGCGACCCATTGGAGCACGCGCAAGTTGGCCGCCCAGGTCGGCGTCAGCGACACGACGATCCTGCGAATCTGGCGCGCCAACGGACTCAAGCCGCACGTGGTCAAGGGGTTCAAAGTCTCGCGCGACCCCAAGTTCGCCGAAAAGCTCGAGGACATCGTCGGGCTGTACATGAGTCCGCCCGAGCACGCGCTGGTGCTCTGTTGCGACGAGAAGAGTCAGGTTCAGGCGCTTGATCGCACCCAGCCGGGATTGCCCATGAAGAAGGGTCGCGCGCAGACCATGACGCATGACTACAAGCGCCATGGCACC
>JAKAFQ010000290.1 GCA_021817875.1 Pseudomonadota bacterium | reverse complement strand
AGGAAGAGATGAAGCGTGCCAGGCCCGCGACGGTGGGCGCCTCGAACAGCGCCAGAAGCGGCATCTCCACGCCGAAGCATTCAGCCGCGCGGGCCACCACTTGCGTGGCCAGCAGCGAGTGGCCGCCCAGCGCGAAGAAGTTGTCGTGCGTGCCGAGGCCGGCGCGGCCGAGGGTGTCTTCCCACAGGGCCAGCAGTTGCCGCTCGGTTTCGGTGACAGGCGCAGCGCGTGCGTCACTGGCGTGCACGTCGACCGGGCGTTGCCACTGCCACACGGCGGCCAGCGCGCCGTCGAGGTAGAGCTGCCGGCACCGCCCGCGCTGGATCTTGCCGCTCGATGTGCGCGGCACATGCCCCGTGCGCACCAGCACCACGGCCTGCAGCTCGGTGATCTCATGCCGCTCGGCCAGTTCGGCTTGCAAGCGCGCCACGAGGCGGTCGACATCGGCTTGGCGCCGCGCTTCGATTTCCTGCACCACCACGAGCCGTGCCGTGGCGTCGTCTTCGAGGGCAAAGGCCGCACAACCGTTGGCGCGGAAGGCGGGGTCGAGCGCTTCAACGGTCATCTCGACGTCTTGCGGGTACACGTTGCGCCCGCCGAAGATCATGACTTCCTTCAGGCGCCCGGTGACGTACAGCCCACCGTCTTCGATGAAGCCGAGGTCGCCGCTGCGCAGCCAGCGCCCGGGCCGCCCGGCCAGGGTTGCGCGAAAGATGCCGTCGTCGTCTTCGTTGCCGCGACCCCAATAGCCTCGTGCCACCGACGGGCCCGAGACCCAGATCTCGCCCACGCAACCGTCAGGCAGCGCCGTCGCGGCAGCCGGCTCGACGATGGCGAGCCGGTGGTCGCCGGCCTGCGCGTGGCCGGTCAGCACGGCCTCGACCGCATCGGGTGCATGGGGCGCGGCGGGCACGGCCTTGCCGGCTTCCAACGCGGCCCGGTCGAGCAGCCGCGTGCTCAGCGTGGTGCCATCGGCACCGGGGCGGGCCGCTGTGACCAGCAGCACCGACTCGGCCATGCCGTACGAAGGCACCACCACGTCGTCTCGCAGCCCACAGGGCCGGAAGGCTTCGACGAAGCGGCGCAGCGTGGCGGGTCGCACCCGCTCCGCCCCATTGACCGCCACGCGCAGGTGGCTCAGGTCGAGCTCTCGCTTCTGCGCTTCGGTGATGCGCTGCACGCACAGCTCGAAGGCGAAGTTGGGCGCACCCGTTATGTAGGCGCGGTGCTGCGAGATCAGCTGCAGCCAGCGGAACGGCTTCATCACGAAGGCCGAAGGCGGGAACTGCACACAATGGCAGCCCGCCACCACCGGCAGCACGATCGCACCGATGAGTCCGAAGTCGTGATGCGGAGGCAGCCAAGACACGAAGGTGCCGCCTTCGGGCACACGGTAGGTGTGCCGGTTGTGCTCGGCATTGGCCAGCAAGTTGGCGTGACTCACCATCACACCCTTGGGCGTGCCGGTCGACCCCGACGTGTACTGCAGAAAGACGATGTCGTCGCCACTCAGCGTGGGCGCACACCAGGGCGCAACGCCCTCATCGGCGAGGGGTGCATCGGTCGCAAGCCATTGCATGCCCGCAAAGGCTCCGCTGGGGGCGTTGGCCTCGCCCGCCTGGCTCATCTTGTGAATCGCGCGCAGCAGCTCTTGCTGCGTGAGGGCGAGCGCGGGCGTTGCATCGGCAGCGATGGCGTGCAAGCGGGGCAGCGTGCGCGCGTTCGACGGCGAAACCGCTGGAACCGCAATCACCCCCGCATACACGCATGCGTAGAACGCGACGATGTAGTCGATGCTCGGCGGGTAGACCAGCAGCACGCGGTCGCCGGGCTGGGTGCGGGCCTGCAGCCGCGCTGCCAGGGCGCGAGCCTGGGCGTCGAGTTCGGCGTAGCTCAGTACCGCGCTCACCGCATCGCCGTTGTTCAGGTAGGTGAATGCGGTGCGCCGCGCCTGGCTTTCGTCGAGCGCATGGCGGCGCAGCACCTGCAGCAAGGTAGTCGGCGCGACGGCCGCGCTGGGGTCTATCGGGTGCATGGCGGCGCGCTCACGGTTGCGCGGTGCGCTCGGGGGTGGGCAGTTCGGCGGGTTCCGCCGCGCGAGTTGCGGTGCCGGCCGCCAAGCGCCGCGACACCTCGGGGTAGAACACCGGCAGGTTGATGTAGTGCGTGAAAGGCACGATGCGGCGGTCCGCCGGCAGTTCCTTTCGCACGGCGGGCAGTTCGAGCCAATGCGCACCGGCGCGGTGGTGGTGTTCCTGGTGGTAGCCGAGGTTGAAGGTCAACCAGTTGTAGAGGCGCCCGTAGCAGCTCACCGAGTCGCGCGTGTCGTCGAAGGGGTCGCTCGCGCCCCAGTGCTGCAGGTAGTTCTCGGTCTGCCGCAGCGTCTCGATCACGTACTGCACGGGCACGAAGTAGAAGAAGAAAAAGCGCCAGTCGATCGCGCACAGCAGCACGCGCAGTGCGATCCAGGCGGCGATGTCGAGCTGCGCCGCGCGCAGGGTGGCCGGCTGCTTCAGGCGCTCGAACAACTTGACGGCGACCTTCCGCTCGTCTTCTTTCGGGGTGGCAAACGCCGCCACACGCTCGACCGGCCAGATCTTCAGCAGCACCAGAAACACCAGGTACTTGAGGCCCAGCGACTCGGGGATGAACATCAGGAATGCCATCACCTGCTTGTGCAGCGGGCGCTTGAGGCCCAGCATTTCGAGAACCGACGATTCGTTCCACGACTGCGGGGTGGCGTGGTGCATGCCATGGCCGATGTTGTGTGGCGTCTTGGGGTTGCCGATGGCCGAAAAGCCGATGCGCACCAGCCCGTTCAACCAGCGCTGGCGAAACACCGGCGTATGAAAGTGGTTGTGGTTCGCCCCCGAGCTTTGCAACGACAACGCGAACAGTGCCGGCGCGATCAACACGAGCGCCATCCACGACAGCTGCGCATAGGCCATCGCCAGCCCCACAAAGCACGCCAGCTGGAAGGGAATGACCGCGACGCTCAGCGCGTCCAGGCGCGAGTAGCGGAATAGGCGGCTGCTGTTCATCGGGAATGGGTCTCTTGTCATGCGGCGCCGGCGCTATTCGCGTCAGTACGTCGCGCGGCGGCCAGGCGCGCAGCAAACGTGGGGTGAAACACCGGCAGGTTCAGGTAGTGGCTGAAGGACACGGTGCGCCGATCGGTGGGCAACTCGGCCGTCATGGCGGGCAGCCGCAGCCAGTGCTCGCCGGGGCGCAGGTGATGCTCTTGGTGGTAACCGAGGTTGAACGTCAACCAGTTGTAGATGCGTCCGTAGCAGCTCACGGCATCGCGCGTCGGGTCGTCGGGGTCGGCAGCGCCCCAGTGGTGCATGAAGTCTTCGCCCATGCGCAAGGTCTCGACCACATAGGTTGCAGGCACGAAGAAGAACACGAAGAACTGCCAGTCGATCACGCACAGCAGCACGCGAAACCCCACCCAGACGAGCACGTCGAGTTGCGCCGCGCGCAAGGTGGCGGGCTCCTTGATCCGCTTGAACAGGCGTTCGCCCATGACCGTGTCGTCGGGTGTGGCGAATGCGGCCAGGCGCTCCACCGGCCAGCGCTTGAGCAGCACGAAGAGCACCACATACTTAAGCCCGAAGGAGTCGAGATAGAAGCCGAAGAAGCCCAGCACCTGCTTCGGCAAGGGCCGGCGCAGGCCCACTATCTGCAGGAATGACGCCTCGTTCCAAGACTTCTTCGTCGCGTGGTGATAACCGTGGTAAAGGTTGTGTGGGGTCTTGGGCGCCCCCAGCAAAGAGAAGCCCAAGCGGGCCGCAACATTCAGCCAGCGCTGGCGGAAGAACGGGGTGTGATAGTGATTGTGATTGGCGCCAGAATTGAGCAGCGCCAATGCGTAGACCACCGGCACCAGGGCGAGAAGCGTCGGCACCGAGAGCGTCGGGTACACCATCGCCAGCCACACGAAGAATGCGGCTTGCAAAGGTATGACCGCCACGTTCGTCGCATCCCAGACCGAATACTTGAAGACGCTGCCCACCGTTCGCTCCGCTACCTCGTCAGTCAAGCTCGGTCGCTACCGAGCAATGGGGGATGGGGCGAGCCAAGCTCTTCCCCGACCGAAGAACGCCCGGGCACTCAGTCGGGCGCAAAGCCCCACACGGCGCGAATCAAGCCATCGTGGACTTCGAACACCGCCACCATCTCGATGGGCTGCTCTCTCACACCCCACACGCGCTCGCGGTCGAACACCTTGTTGCCCAAAACGGTGCGACTGATGAGCTCTGCGTGAAGAGAGGGCATGTTGAAACGTTGTGTTGCGTAGAACTCGCCGAACTGTCGCTTGCCCACGAGCGCGGGCTCAAGGGCCGGCATGCGATACGACTTCACGTCGTCGCTGAAGTTAGCAAGGAATTGATCGAGGTCACGCGCGTTGTAGGCGTCAAGTTGGCGTTGCGCGAGTTCCAAAGGTGTAGGCAAGGTCATGCGAAGTCTCCGTGGAGTGTTGGTTGTCGGCGCGAATCGCTATCACAGCGTTGGCCTGCAAGCTGCAAGCTGTCGATTGCTGGGCTTTGAGGCAAACTTTCTATTATACTATATGCGGTCTTCATAGCCCGCAAGGCCTGCAGCATCACAGGTGTCGATTTGCAGCAAGTACGCCGGCGTGCAGGGTTCGTTCACAGCTTCTCCGCACTCGCATCAACATCTAGACAATAGGTATGTACAAAGCCGACTGGGTGAAACCTGCCAATGCCCTGGCCGTCGACCAACGGGTGGTGCATGCACTGCTGCCCATGCCCAACAACGACTTCTACATGAGCTCCCCCGACTCGGAACGCATCATGAACCCCGAGTGCTTCTCGTCCGAGGTCACGCAGTTCCTGCAGGACGAGCGCAATCACGTGACAAAGGTTTTGCAGGAGGAGCAGTACGAATGCATCATCGAAGTTGGCTGCCACACCGGGCATAATTCCGAGTGGCTGTCAGCGTTGTGTTCGCAGTACATCGGCGTGGACATCAACGAGTTGGCCATAGCGAATGCGCTGAAACTGAGGCATCGCCCCGGGCGCATCGACTTCCTCTGTACACCGGTCGAGAAGCTGCGGTCGCCCGTACTGCCCGAAGGCAAGTACCCGCGACGCAAATTGGTGTTATTTCCGTTCAATCTCTTTGGCAATTTCATCAATGTCGAAGAGCTGATCGAGATGCTTGACATGGCGGGCGTCGACTTGGCTATGTCGAACTTCAACACCCGTTCTGCGACGACCATCGGTCGCTATAACTACTACGTGACCTGCTTCGGCAAGTCGTCCATCCGGGTCTACGACGCAGAGCAGGGCGTACTGTTCAAGGCAGGCCAGAGCTTCCGCTCGATCGCCTATAGGCCCGAGTACCTGACCAAGCTGATCCATGCCATCTCGCGTTACCACGGGATCGTCACGCCCTTCTCGACTTACGGCGATCTCTTCCTTCTGACCAAATGAGTGTCATCGCCTACCCTGTGGGGCCTGCGTCCCTTGCGCCAGGACTGCTCACGGCGTTGCCTCGTGCGCCCGTTCGCCGCGCCGCCTCATTGCAGTTTTCTTTTGCTCCAGTCTTGCACGCAGAGGCATCCAGGCTCACTCCCCCATGATTGATCGACTCGACATCCGTTTCGGCAAGGTGATCGACATCCGCCCCTTCTCCGACAAGCCCGATTCACCGCGACGCAAGTTCTGCGTCATCCGCGTCGAGTTTCCGGGCGTGGGCGTGCGGCAGTCGGTGGGGCGGCGTGACGTCGCCGATCTCGCAGCTGCTGGCCATGCCCCTTCTGCCGCCCCGCGCCGGGAGTGGGCACGATGCTCAGGATGAGGATGGCGGCGCTGGCCGTTGCCATGT